>JBJKRV010000022.1:0-6929 GCA_046704465.1 Opitutaceae bacterium
TTTTTAACAACAGCCCCCCCCCCCCCCCGCGGGCCCCGCCGCGATATGTGGGGGGCCGCCGGCCGGCGCTGCGGGGGCGCCGGCCCCGGGCCCGGCGCCCCCACGTCGAGGACCTGCACGGCCGGATCGTCCGGCACGGCGTCCACCGGGGCGACCAGGCCGTCGCGCACATTGACGGCGGCAAATCCGGCGAGATTCACGATATCCTTGGCGGCGCCAAACGGCGGCGCGTAGGCCAGCTCGAGGCTGGAGAGGTCGTCGATGGTCAGGCCGCCGGCGATGGCCGTGGCGATGACATCCAGACGCTTGTCCACCCCGGCGAGTCCCGCCGCCTGCGCCCCCAAGACCCGGCCCGACTCGGGGTCCCAGGCGAGCTTCAGGATGAGCGGCTTCGCCCCCGGAAAATAACCCGCGTGATGATTGTCGTTTACCGTGATCGTCCGGTGGGGACACCCGGCCGCCTGCAGCCGTTTCTCCGACCAGCCGGTGAGCCCCGCGGACACGCCAAAGACGCGCACGATCGCGGTGCCGAGCAGCCCCGGAAACGGCTTCGCACACAGGGGCGCAAAGACGTGATCGGCTGCGAGCCGTCCCTGGCGGTTGGCCGGCCCCCCGAGCGGCACACTGACGGGATCGCCGGTGACCAGGTCGACGGATTCGACCGCGTCGCCGGCCGCGTAGATGTCCGGATCCGAGGTTTGCATGAATTCGTTCACGCGGATGTGGCCGCGCGTCCCGAGGGTCAGGCCGGCTTCCCGGGCCAACGCGGTGTCGGGACGAACGCCGATCGACAGCACCGCGAGATCGGCGTCCACCGTTCGGCCCGACTTCAGGCGGCAGGTCAGAGCGCCGTCGCGGTCGAACCCGGCAATGCCATCGCCCAGTATGAGTTCGATCCCGTGGCGGCGGAGCTCGTCCTCGAGCAGCAGCGTCATCGGCCGGTCCAGCGGCGGGAGCACCTGGTCCAGGAGTTCGACCAGGGTCACCTTCTTGCCGAGGCGCACCAGCTGCTCGACCATTTCCAGGCCGATGAAGCCGGCGCCGATCACCGTCACGCGCTCCGCCGCGGCCGCGGCCGCCTTGATGCGGTCCGAGTCCTGCAGCGAGCGCAGGGTGAAAATGCGCGCGTCGTCGATGCCCGGCAGAGCCGGACGCAGCGGCACCGCCCCGGGCGCCAGCAGCAGCTTGTCGTAGGGCAGCCACTCGGTCGTGCCGCTGGCGAGGACGCGGATCTGCACCCGTCGGTTCGCGCGATCGATGGCCACGGCCTCGGTGCTGGTGCGCACGTCCAGGTTGAGCATCGCCCGGAGCGTCTGCGGCGTCTGCACCGCCAGGGTGTCGCGCTGCCTGATCTCGTCGCCGATGAAGTACGGCAGGCCGCAATTGGCGAACGAGACGTCCGGTCCGCGCTCAAGGAGCGTGATCGCGGCCGATTCGGACAACCGGCGGGCGCGCGCCGCGGCGGAGGCGCCGGCGGCCACGCCGCCGACGATGACGAAACGGAGGGGGGAGGAGGTTTCCATGACGCGGGATTCGTTGTCCCGAGGGTACCGTTGACAGCGGGTGAGTAAAGAGCTTATGCTCATAACTGGCCGCCGAATCCGCGGTTTGAGGCTGAGCTTATGATCTCCATCACCGTCCTCGCTGAGAACACCGCCCGCGGCGCGGGCATCCTGGGCGAGCACGGCTTCGCCTGCTGGATCGACACCGGGACGCACCGGGTTCTCTTCGACACCGGCCAGGGGATGGCGCTGATCCACAATGCCGCCGCCCTGGGCGTCGATCTGACGCGGGCGGACGCGATCGTTCTCAGCCACGGTCACTTTGACCACGTCGGCGGCCTCGAGGCGGCCCTGGCGGCCGCGCCGCGGGCTTCACTTTTCCTGCATCCCCGGGCGGCCGAACCGAAGTTCTCCGGCGGTGATCCCGCGGCGGCCCGCCGGATCAGCCTGCCGTTCGTCGAGACGGAGGCGTTCCGTCGCGGCTCCCGCCGCATCGTCACCACCCGCGAACCATGCGAGGTCGCGCCCGGCGTGTGGACGACGGGGGAAATCCCGCGCGCCAACGATTTTGAGGACACCGGCGGCCCGTTCTTCCTCGACGCGGCCCTGACGCGCCCGGATCCCCTGCTCGACGACCAGGCGGTCTTTCTGCCCACCCCGCGGGGCGTGATCGCCATCTGCGGTTGTGCGCACGCCGGTGTGGTCAACACCCTCGACCATATCGCGCGTCTCACCAGCGGCGCGCCGGTGCGGGCGCTGTTCGGCGGGCTGCATTTGGAAAACGCCGCGACGCGACGGATGGACGAGACGGTGCGTGTGCTGCGCGAACGTCGTCCCGGACAGATGGGTTTCTGCCATTGCACCGGACTGGCCGCCGGCCGGCGGTTATGGTCGGAGTTCCCCGACGCCTGCGTGGCGGTCCACGCCGGCCGGCGGCTGGATTTCGAAGCCTGACCGGCGGAGCGCCGCGCGACCGGATCGGCACCGGACCCCGGGGCGGGCCAGGTAAGCCCGCCGCGTAGAGGCGATCAGCGCCGGTGATTTCCGCTGGTCGCGGGGGTGCCGCCCTCGACCCGCCGGGGCTTCAACGGTTGACTCGAGATGCGCGGAATCCCGCGCCGGGTGCGGTCACGCCTCCGGCGCCGAAACCGTGCCAACGGTCATGCGCCCGCCCGCAACATGGATCACCCAACTCCGGGCCCGGGTTTCCCCGCCCGGGGCGCTGGCGCTGGCCTCCTTCCTGATCTGTGCAATCAGCGGCGCGCTGCTGCTGTCGGTTTACCGGCCGGATGCACCGCTCGATTCCCTGGCGCTGGCGCTGATGAAAAACCCGGTCGGGGCGTGGGTGCGCAGCGTGCATTACTGGTCGGCGCAGGCTTTCCTGGTCTGTGCCACCCTCTACCTCGTCGAGCAACTGCTCCGGCGACGGGAGGAGACCTGCCGGTTTGGGGCCTGGCTCCGGCTGGTTTTGATCGGACCGTTGGCGGTCCTCGCCGTGTTGTCGGGACTCATCCTGCGCGGCGACCCGGCCGGCGAGCGAATCACCGGAACGCTGGCCGACCTGCTGCAGTCGGTTCCGCCCGGCGGAAGCCTGCTCGCCTTCCTTTTTTTCGGCGCGGGACACGGCCTGAAGATTCTCCTCTGGCATCACGTCCTCACGCTCGGCCTGGGATCGGGTCTCCTGCTGATCGTCCATCTCCGGCGGCTGCTGCCGGGGTGGCGACCGCTGGCTGGAATGGCCCTCCTGATCCTCGCCCTCTCGCTGCTGTGGGTGCCGGGGCTCCAGGCCTATGCGGCGCCGGCGGCCGCCGCGCCCTGGTTCCTCGTCGGCCTCCAGACCTTCCTCCACCGGGGACTCGGCTCCGGTCTGGCGGCCGGACTGGCCCTGTGCGTGTTGCTGGCGCTCGTGGCCCTGCCGGCGTTGGCCGCACCGCTGCGCCGGTATGTCAAATGGGGCCTGCTGGCCGGATTGCTCGTCTATGCCGTGTCCACGTTCGTCGTCGCCATCCGATCCGCCCGTGCGCCGACCGACGGGGCGGTACTGGGCTCGATTCCGGTCGAGTCCGATTTCGTCTCCGCCCGCGCTTACCTGCCGGTGCCCCGGGCGCTGGCCCGAACTCCGGTGGCCACCGTCGCCGGCCGTCCGGAGGGCTGCCTGAGCTGTCACCGCGACATGACGGGCTTCTCGCCGACGCACAACCCCGCCGTCATTGGCTGCACCGCCTGCCATCGCGGCAATCCCTTCACGCTCGACGCGACGCTCGCCCACGCCGGCATGACGCTGACGCCGGGAAACCTTTCGCTCGTGCGCCTCACCTGCGCCACCGCCAACTGCCACGCCGACATCGCCGCCCGCGTCAACGGCACCCTCATGAACACGATGAGCGGCGTCGTGGCCGTCGACAAGGTCGTGTTCGGCGAGAGCCGCAACCTGAACGCCCACTACGTGGTCGCGCGTCTCGATCACTCCCCCGCCGACCAGCATCTGCGCAACCTTTGCGCCTCGTGTCATCTCGGCCAGGACAAGCTCCAGCCGGCGCCGATCAGCCAGCAGGGGCGCGGCGGAGGGTGCTCGGCCTGCCACCTCGAATATGACGCCGACGCTCGGGCCGACCTGAGCCGGCGCGGCATCTCTTCGTCCGTTGCGCCCCGGCACCATCCCGGGGTATCGCTGATCGTGCGGGCCGACGCGTGCTTCGGCTGTCACAGCCGGTCGGGGCGCATCGCGACCAACTACGAAGGCTGGCAGGAAACGGAGCTGGATCCCGTCGCCGTGCGGCGGGTGTCCGGCTGGGAGCAGCGCTATCGCATCCTCGACGACGGTCGCGTGTTCACCCGCGAACCGGCGGACGTTCACTTTGAACGGGGCATGATCTGCACGGACTGCCATCTGCCCGCCGAGATCATGGGCGACGGGAAGTCGCATGCCCACGAGGGCGACGAGGTCAAAATCCGCTGCACGGACTGCCACGCCGACCGGACGCCACCCACCGTTTCGTTCACCAGGCTCGACGCCGAAACCCAGAAGGTCGCCGCCCTGCGGGGGCTAAACCGGCCGGGACGCCGTTTCTTAAGGACCCAATCCGCCGGCGTGGACTATCCTAACGTCTTTCTCGACGACACCGGCGCCGTGACCGTCGAAACGGTCGCGGGCGCCCGGCTCCACCCCAAGCCGCCGCTCCGCGTCTGCGGACGCGACCTCGCCGGGCACCGGATGGTGGATTGCCGCACCTGCCACAGCGCCTGGGCGCCGCAATGCATCTCCTGCCACACGTCGTTCAACCCCGCAGCGGCAGGCTGGGACAACCTCGCCGGCCGCGCGATCCGGGGAGCCTGGCAGGAGACCGGCGGTGATTTCCGCGCCGATCCGCCCACCCTTGGTGTCGAAACGGTGCGTGACGCCGCGGGCCATGCGGAGGATCGGATCGCCCCGTTCGTCCCGGGCATGATCCTGACCTTGAGCCAGGCGCCCGGAGGGCCGCATGGAGGCGGTCACTCCAGACTGGGCGATCGGGAGGGGCAGGCTCCATCCGGGCCGTCTGCCCCGCAGCAAGGGGAAGAAACACAGGGGCCAGCGGCGTTCCACCGTTTGTACGCGCCGGCTTCGCCCCACACCATCGTGACCAAGGCGCGGGATTGCATCTCCTGTCACGCGAATTCCCTCGCGCTCGGCTACGGCCGGGGAAGCCTGAACTACGACATCAAGCGGGGCCGCGGCTACTGGCGCTTCACTCCCGCGCTGCCCCGCCGCCCGCAGGACGGGCTGCCCATGGATGCGTGGATCGGCTTCCTCGAGGAGCCGCACACCCTGGCGGCCACGCGCACCAATGTGCGCCCGCTGAATCGGCGCGAGCAACAGCGCATGCTGCTGGTCGGGGCCTGCCTGCAGTGCCATGCCGCCTCCGAGCCGCGAGTCGCGGCGGTCTTCGCCGATTTCGCATCGTATCGTTCCCATCTCAGTCCGCAGTGCATCCTGCCCGACTGGGTGCACTGACCGCCATCAGAAGCCAGCCCGGAGATGACCGAAGTGTGCGCCGCCTCAAAAAAACCGCGTCCTTTCGGCGGCTGCCGCGTCTGCATGAAGGAAACCATCCACGACCATGCACGATCCCGCCCACGATACCATTCGCGACCACGTCCGCGCCCACTACAGCGAAATCGCCGTAACCTCCACGGAAGGCTGCGGTTGCGGACCCACCGGCTGCTGCGGTGGCGATGACGATGCCTATGCCCGGGCGCTGGGCTACAGCCCCGAGGAGCTCGCCGCGGTCCCGGAAGGGGCCAACCTTAACCTCGGCTGCGGCAATCCGCTGGCCATCGCCTCGCTGCAAGCCGGCGAAACCGTCATGGACCTCGGCAGCGGCGCCGGCTTTGACTGCTTCGTCGCGGCGCGCCAACTGGCCGGCACGGGCCACGTCATCGGTGTGGACATGACGCCCGAGATGATCGCCAAGGCCCGGCGCAACGCACTGCGCTCGGGGTACGACAACGTGGAGTTCCGGCTCGGCGAGATCGAAGCCGTGCCGGTGGCCGACGCCTCGGTCGACCTGATCATCTCCAACTGCGTGATCAACCTGTCGCCCGACAAGCCGCGGGTTTTCCGCGAGGCCTTCCGCGTGCTGAAGCCGGGCGGGCGCCTGTCCATCTCCGACGTGATCGCCCGCCAGCCCCTGCCGGCCTCCTGGCGGGAGGACCACGAACAGCTCAGCCGCTGCATCTCCGGGGCCGAGACGGCCGCCGACCTCGAATCGTGGCTGGCCGCGGCCGGTTTCAGCGCAATCACCATCACCCCGCGCGACGACTCCCGGAAGTTCATCGACACCTGGGTGGAGGGGAAAAACCTCGGCGATTTCATCGTTTCCGCCATCATCGAAGCCCGCCGTCCATGAGCCCTGCGCGCCCGTCCGTCCCAGCTGCTTCCGCCGCCGCCTTCGATGCCGGCGTGCTGGAGTTTGCCGGGCGGCTGCGCGCATTCATCCGCCGCCGGATCGCCGATCCCAACGACGCCGAGGACGTCGCCCAGGAGGTGTTCCTCAAGGTTTTCCGCGCCCGCGGTTCGCTGCGCGATCCCGGGCGGCTCGGGGCGTGGCTGTACCAGACGGCGCGCGCCGCCATCGCCGACCATTACCGACGGCGGCGGCTCACCGAGGAGCTGCCGACGGCCCTCGCCGCTGAAGCGGGAGAACTCGACGAAGTGGGCGGACGCCTCCGGCGCTCCGTCCGCCGCTTCCTCATCTCCCTGCCCGAGCGTTACCGTCGCCCGCTCGAGCTGGCCGAATTCCAAGGCCTGCCCGCCGCCGAGATCGGCCGCCGCCTCTCGCTCTCGGAAACCGCGGTCAAGTCGCGGCTCGCGCGCGGGCGCGCCCAACTGCGCCGGAAGCTGGTGGCCTGCTGCCACTTCGAGTTCGACACCTTCGGCCGCGTCAT
>JBJKRV010000023.1:0-16184 GCA_046704465.1 Opitutaceae bacterium
CTACCGCACGCTCGGCGTGGCGCGCACCGACGCCTCGGGCGCCTGGCATTTCCTCGGCATCCTGCCGCTGTTCGACCCGCCGCGCGAGGACTCGAAAGAGACCATACGCAGGGCAGGCGAGCACGGCATTTCGGTCAAGATGGTGACCGGCGACAACACCGCGATCGCGCGGCAGATCGCAGGTCAGCTTGATCTGGGCACGGCGATCCAGCCCGCAGGAGAGCTGCTCGCCGCCGCGGCGAACCAGAGCCACCTGTCGTCCAACGCCGCCGAGCGCATCGAGCGCGCCGACGGTTTCGCGCAGGTGTTCCCCGAGCACAAGTACGCCATCGTCAAGGCGCTGCAGGAGCGCGGCCACCTGGTCGCGATGACCGGTGACGGCGTCAACGATGCGCCGGCGCTGAAGCAGGCCGACGTCGGCGTCGCCGTCTCCGGCGCGACCGATGCCGCGCGCGCCGCCGCCTCGCTGGTCCTCACCGCCCCGGGCCTCTCGGTCATTGTGAACGCGGTCGAGGAGGCCCGCCGGATCTTCGAGCGCATGAACAGCTACGCGATCTACCGGATCACCGAGACCATCCGGATCATGGTGTTCGTGGTCCTCGCGATGGTGGTGTTCAATTTCTATCCGATCACGGCGATCATGATCATCCTGCTCGCGTTCGCCAACGACCTGCCGATCATGGCCATCGCCTACGACAACACCTGGCTCGATCCCACGCCCGTGCGCTGGGAGATGCGGCGGGTGCTCTCGGTCGCGACGGTGCTCGGGCTGGTCGGGGTGGTCGAGACCTTCGGCCTGCTCGCCCTGGCCAAGTTGTGGCTGGGGATGAGCAATGCACAGATCCAGACCCTGATCTTCCTCAAGCTGGCCATCGCCGGCCACCTGACGCTGTTTGTGGCGCGCACCAAGCGTCCGTTCCTGACCAAGCCCTATCCGTCGCCCTTGTTGCTCTGGTCGGCGATCGGCACCAAGATCATCGTCACGGTGTTCGTCGCCTTCGGCCTGGGTCTGGTGGCGCCGTTGTCGTGGGCCGACATCGGCCTGGTGTGGGCCTACTGCCTCGTCTGGGTGTTCATCGAGGACTGGGCGAAACTGCACGTCTACCACCACCTCGACCTCAGCGGCAAACGCCACCGCGGACTGCTCGATCGCACGATGCAGATGCTGCACTCGCATCCCGGCCGGGCGTAAGCCGCAGCAATCGGGTCCGCTAAGCCTCTCGCGGCCGTTCCGCCCGGGGCCTCGGGCTGCCGCCCCAAGCCGCCGCCGGAGACGTCACGCCTGCAGGCCGGCGCGTGCCATCAGGCTGGCGACGACGCGTTCCGCCGCAAAATACTCCCCGGCGATCGCCCGGGCCACGCGGCAGTGTCCTTCGTAATCGGACTCGATCGACTCCACCGCATGCACCGCGTCCTCCATGGTCTGAAACGCAAAGAGGCCCCGGCCCGTCGGCAGGACGTTGCTGAACCCGGTCTCCTGCACGATCGCGGGGCGCCCCGCCGCGAGGTAGCAGGCGGTGCGATCGCTGAACCAGCCCGAGCGCAGGCGAATGTTCTGGTCCTTCGCGACGCTGAACTCGCCCCGCGCCTCCTGGATGTAGCGCCGATAGCCGGTCAGGTCGCGGGAAAGGTCGACGGGATCGCGCAGGTCCCAGCCGTGGGCTCGAAAGTGCAGCTCGTTGGCGGGGTCCATCCGCGTCGCCAGCTCAAACCGGGCCGGACAGCGGCCGGGGAGGTCGACGAATTTCAGAAACTCGCGGTCCTTCGACCAGAAATAGGTTTCCCCCTGCCAGGTGACATCCTTCCCCTTGTTCTTCCAGGTCGCGATGGTGTTGTAGGCGCCGGGCACGGGCGGCATCGGAGCCTGCCACTGTTCGAGCAGGACCGGCTGCCGGGTCGGCCGCCAGCGAAAGCGTGCGACCGGCACCCGGCAATCGGGCTGGCCCAGGTTCTCGCCGTAGCTGAAAATCATGTCGTGGGCCTCAAGGGCGGCGATCGTCGCCGCGTCCCCCTGGGCCACCTTGATCTGCGCCGCAACCGGGTCGGTCTCCACATAGATCCGCCTCCGGATCACCCGGTGCTCGTCCCGGATCTCCTGCGCTCCGGTCACGTTCAGCAGCGCCTCGGCTTCGCCATAGAGTCTCCGGAGGAAGGACTCGTCGGCCCCATGACAGCCCCCGCCCGGATAACAGCCCCGGAAGATCCACCGGCCGCCGAATCCGTGCTCCTCCAGGATCGGCACCACCGCCCGCAGATTGGGCAAAGGGTCGGGAGACAGGTCGTTCGTCGCCGGGTCGTAGACCCACCGCCCGGAGTCTTCGACGTAGTAAGGATCGTAGCCGAGCCGCTGCAGCGCCACCAGATAGGCGAGGAACTGCCACGTGACCCCGGCGAGCGGGTACCAGAACAGGATGCCCGAGACGATGATCTTAGGCTTCTGGCGCGGCATAGATGGGATCCTCGCTGCTCTCGATCCGGCGGATCAGCCTGGCGGGATTGCCCGCGAACACCGTGCCCGGCGGCACATCGGTCGTCACGACCGACCGGGCGCCGACCACGGCCCCGTCACCGATCGTCACCCCGGGCAGGATGCAGCAGTCAAACCCGATCCACACGTTCGGTCCGATGTGCACCGCTCGCGTCGAGTCCCCGTCCGGCAGGTTCATTCGCCGGCGGCGCGCCGCCTCGCGCAGATGCCAGCGCCGGCGCCCGGGATCGGGCGGGACGCGATAGGTGTCCATGATCACCACGTTCCAGGCAATGAGCGTATGGGCGCCGATGGAGACCTCGGCGTCGCAAATGATCCAGGCGCCGTTCACCAAGGTGTACGGTCCGATCGTGACCCGCGCCTGCGGCCCGAGGTCGAACATCGTCCCCTGATAGATCGAAGCGCCGCGCCCCACCTCGACCGATACCGGCCGATGGCTCCGGTGCAGGAGAAAGCTGTAGCTGGTCTCGACATAGGCGCCATCCTCGATGATGGCGTTGGTCGGCAGGACGCCCGGATGCCAGTCGCCCGGAATGGTGAGGGGATGGGAGGCATTCATACTTTTCCGATGATCCGCGCCGGATTTCCGAGCACCCGCGTGCGCGGCGGCACGTCGCGGGTCACCAGGCTGCCCGGCTCGATGAACGCCCCGGCCCCGATGTGCACGCCCTTCATCACCGCGGCGTTCGGTCCGATCCACACGTCGTCCTCGATGCGCACGGCGCGCCGGACGACCGGCGGACGCGAACGATCCGCTCCCAGCGGCGAGCAGGCGATCGTGTCAACGAGACGTTCCGCGGGGGCCAGCGGATGGAAGTCGCTGTCCGCGATCGCGACGTTCCAGCCGATGAAGACATAATTGCCGATGTCGATCTCCAGTTCGCTCATCAGGATGACGCTGGAGAAAAAGCAGTAGTCGCCGATCCTCACCACGGCGTCCTCCCCCACCGAGAACTGCACCCCGTCCATCGTGCTGTGGCGGCCGATCACCAGCCCCGGGTACCGCCGGCTGCGAAAGCGGCTGAATGCCCGCAGCCCCGAGATCACGCTGTCCCCGCCCACCGTCACATTGGGCGGCAGGCCGACCGGACCGGGACTTTCCGCCAGTTGGTCCTTCATACCGCCTCCACGGCCTGAAGGGCCGTCCCATACTGCAGGTGATAAAGCCGCGCAAAGGCGCCGCTCCGGGCCAGCAGGCCCGCGAACGTGCCCCGCTCGGCGACGGTGCCATCCTGCATGACCACCACCTCGTCCGCAAAGCGGATGGTGGACAGCCGGTGGGCGATGATGAGCGTCGTGCGGCCCCGGCTGAGGTCCCGGATCGCCACCGTGAGGGCCTCCTCCGTCTCGGCATCGAGCGCGCTGGTGGGCTCGTCAAGAATCAGGATCGGCGCGTCCTTGAGGAAGGCCCGGGCGATGGAGAGGCGCTGGCGCTGACCGCAGGACAGCGTCGCTCCGTTCTCCGCCAGCAACGTCTCATATTGCTGCGGCAGGCCGGCGATGAAATCATGAATGCCCGCGGCCGCGGCGGCCGCCTGGATCTCCTCGAAGGAAGCCTCCGGCCGGCCGTACGCGATGTTCTCGCGGATCGTGGCGCAAAACAGGATCGGCTCCTGAGACACCAGGGCGATGTTCTGCCGCAGGGAACTCAGCGTGACCGTCCGCAGGTCGCGCCCGTCCACTGCGATTCGGCCGGCCCCGGGGTCGTAGAACCGCATGAGCAGGTTCACCAGCGTCGACTTTCCGGTCCCCGACGGTCCGACCAGGGCCACCGACGTTCCGGACCTGACCGAGAGGTTGATGTCCCGCAAAACAGGCCGGCCCGGCTCGTATTGGAACCAGATGTTCTCGAATTCAAGGTTGCCGGTCACCCTCCCGAGCGCGGTGGCGCCGCGGGCGTCGCGGACGTCCGGCACGGCGTCCAGGATCTCGTAGACCCGGCGCCCACCCGCCGCCGCTCCCTGCAGCGTGGCCGCGGTGTACGCCAGCGTCTCCAGCGGCTTGAACACCATCGCGGCGTAGGTGATCAGCAACACGAGGTCGCCCGGTGTCAGGCGTCCCGACATCACGTTCTCCGCCCCCACCCAGATCACCGAGGCCGTGCCCGCGGCCAGCACGAGGCCGACACAGGCTTGGGACACCGTCTGGATGACGACCAGCCGCAGGTTCGCCCCGAGCGTCGCCCCCGCCTTCTCCCGGAACGCGGCGCTCTCGACGCTCTCGCGGCCGAATGCCAGGACGGCGCGAATGCCGCTCAATGCCTGCTGCACGCGGCTGCTCACCCGGCTCTCGTGTTCATGGACGCGCATCGACTGCTCGGTCATGGGCCGGTCGAACCGGCGGATCAGGAACGTCAGGGGCACCGCCACCAGCAGCGTGATCAGCGCAACCGTCAGGTTGCAGGTCAGCATCACCGTCGCGATCCCGACGAGCGTCACCGCCGCCGTCAGCGACTGGACGAAGGCGTTGAACACGGTCTGGACGCTGTAGGTGTCCCAGGTGACCCGGTACATGGAGTCCCCCACCGGGTTGGCGATGTGAAACCGCAGCGAGAGCGTCTGCAGGTGGTCGAAAACGGCGCAGCGGAGCCGGAACACCATGCGCAAGGCCACCGAGCTCAACACGTAGGTGCTCAGGACGTTGAAGGCGCCGCTCAGGATTTCGATCAACAGCAGGCCGACGCACAGCTCCAGCAGCAGCAGGTATCCCGGGCTCACGATCGGACCCACGAACGCGTGCAGCCGCGAGTCGACGAGGTGCAGCCAGGCCGGCAACGGGACATGGCCCAGCAGCGAATCGAGCACCAGCTTCAGCGGCCACGGCCGCAGCAGCGCCATGCCGGAGGCCCCGAGCACGAGCACCAGGCCCAGGACGATCTTGCCGCGCTGCCCGGGAATGAACTGCCGGAGCAGGCGCGTGGTGATCGTCCACGTGCCGGCCGCCCGGCCCGGCCCGGCCGCCGCCGGCGGCACCTCCCGCTGCGTCTGCGGCTCCTCCTTCAGCGCCGCCAGCAACGCGCCCACGGCCCCGCCCGCCTCGTAGCCGGTGCGCACGGCGGCCAAACCGAAGACAACGCCCAGAACGGCGACCGCGCTCCAGTCCGCGGCGATCGCCGCCTCCAGCGTCAGCAGCAACAGGACGGCGAGCAGCACCACCGCGCCCTTGGTGGGCGCCGGCCGCAGGTTGACGCGGAACTGCTGGCGGCCCTGCCCGTGCTCCTCGGTGGCATGCAGCAGGCGCGCATCGCCCAGCATGCCGCCGCGGACCTTCAGGTCCCAGCGGTCA
The DNA here is from genome assembly GCA_046704465.1 of Opitutaceae bacterium. Taxonomy (GTDB): domain Bacteria; phylum Verrucomicrobiota; class Verrucomicrobiia; order Opitutales; family Opitutaceae; genus Fen-1467. The sequence continues at coordinate 5,774 of JBJKRV010000023.1, forward strand.
AAGGCGCCGCCCCGCATCACGATGGCCCCCGCCTTTCGCAGGCGCTCCTCCAGCGCCTCCAGCCGATCGCCGGCGCTGCGCCAGATCTCGCTCCACAGGGTGACCGTCCGCTTCCACGGGAAGACCGATTCCCCGCTCCCGCGCCGCCGCCATGGCGTCAGGCCGAAGGACAGGCGCCCCCACAGCCGCGCGGCCGGCTGCAGCAGGTGCAGGAAGGCCACGGTGCACCAACGCCCGCCACGGAATCCGAGCCGTGACGCCGGCGCCCGCCGCAGGATCCGCCCGGCGACCGAGGCGGCCTGGATCACCGGCGCCAGCAACGCCAGCACAAATCCGATCCAGATCGGTCCGAGGGCGGGGAAAAACGCTCCGGCCACCGCGGCGATGCCGAACGCGAGGGTGAACAAGTACCACTCCGGCATGTTCAGCACCGAGGTCCAACCGAACCCGGGCGCCTGATAGACGGACTGGAAGAGGGCCGTTCCCCAGGTGCCCTGATAGATCCGCCGGCGGCCCCACGGAGCCAACGGCGCCAGCGCCTTGGCGTAGACCCGGCCGGCCCACCGCAGATGCCCGGCGGCGTTGTACCGCTCCGGCCACTTGCGCTCCAGCATGGCCTCCGCCCGCCCGTAGTTGACCTGCTGGCGCCAATAGGCCCGCGCCGTGCCGCGCCGGTGATGCCAGACCATCGCGCCCGGGCTGAATCCGAGCACCCAGCCCCGATCCCGCAGACGCCAGCACAGATCCACGTCGTCGCCCGCAATGCAGAACTGCGTATCGAATCCGCCCACCGCCTCCAGGCAGTCGCGCCGGAAGGCCATGTTGCAGCCGGGCAGATGCTCGGCCTCGCGGTCGCCGATCAGCACGTGCGTGGGGTTGCCCGGGGAATGGTCGATGCAACCCGCCATGAAACCGTCGCCGGGCGGCGAGATGTTCGGACCGCCGACCCCGGCAACGCTCGGAGCGGAGAATCCCCCGACGAGGTGGGCGAGCCAGTCCGGATCCGGCCGCGCATCGTCGTCGAGGTAGGCGACAATCTCGCCGCGGGCCGCGCGCCAGCCGAGGTTGCGCGCGTTGCTCAATCCGCCATTGGCGACCGAGATCAACTGCACGTCGAACTCGCCGGCAATGTCGGCGGTGGCATCGGTCGACCCGTCGTCGACCACGATCACCTCGAAGCGCGGATAGGCCAGCTCGGCGATTCCCTCCAGGCAGCCCCGGATCGTCCGCGCACCGTTGCGGCTGCAGACCACGACCGACACCAGCGGCCACGGGTGCGCGGCCGCCAGCGGCAGATCCGCGTAGGCGGCCTGCACCGCCGGCAGCGCCGGCTTCTCCCGCCGGCCGGCCGTGGTCAGGCCGAAGCACCAGTCGGTCACGTCCTGCCCGCCCCGATGCCATTCGTCGGTCCACGAGAACACAAACGTCCCCGCCGCCCCGCCGGCAAACGCCGTCCGCACCTGCCAGTCCAGCGCCGCCGCCTGCGCCGCCTCGCCGTGGCGCCGGCTGTCGAGGCCCGTCTCCGCCAGCAGCAGCGGCCGATCCCCGGCGAGGTTCTGCAACCGCGCGAGGTAGGCATCGAGGCGGTCCTGCGCCTCCAGGTAGACGTTGAACGCCACGAGGTCGACGAACGGGAGGTCGAGGTACTCCGTCGACGGATAATTGACGTAGGTGACCAGCGCCCCGGGATCCTCGCCCTTCGCGGCCCGATAGAGGCGCGCGAGAAACCGCTCGATCGCCCGGGCCCCGTGCCACCGGACGATCTCGGAGGGAATCTCGTTCCCGATGGCGTAGCACAGCACCGCCGGATGTCCGGCACATTGGCGCACGGCCTCGCGCACCCGCGCCTCGATGCTGGCGGCGCGCCCCGGATCGTCGAGAAAGGCGACGTGCTGCTCCCAGGGCACGCCGATCATGAGCCGCACGCCGCGCCGTCGCGCCGCGTCCAGCAGCCAGCGCGGCGGCACCGTGTACGTGCGCACCGCGTTGATGCCGTGCACCGCCATGCGCGCAAAATCGCGGTCGACCACGCCGGGCGCGGGATACTCCGAGCCATCCGGTTGCGGACGAAACGGACCGTAGGTCGCGCCGCGCACCGGCAGCTTCTCGTCACCGACGAAAAGGAACTTTCCGCGGGCGGCCGGGCGGGCGCTCCGCGAGGTCGGATCCAAGGGAGAAGGCCGGGGCCGGGATTCCTGATGCATGAACCACGAGAGAATCTCGCGGCCCGTGTGACACCCCGTGGCCACCCCGGTTTCCAACCGGGCCCACATTTGCCGCCCTGCGCCCATTACGGTTTCGTAATCGAAGAACTGCACGGCTGGTAATCTCCCCGAGGTATGCTACCGGATCTGCCGAAGGCCCCGGCGTCGCCGGGAGTGAACGTGATGCGGTTGCCCGCGACGCGAGCTCGTCCCGCGAAGCGACCCTCCGCCCGATTGGATGCCGGCCGGCTCCCGCCGCATCGTCCCGGCGGCGTCGCCCCACGCGGCGATTTTCAGGGCGGAAGGATCCGGCAGGTAACGTTGCGGGTTCATCGGATGGAAGTCAGGGCGCGCTAGACATCGGTGCGTCCGGTTGGTTGCACCCGTCGCCCCTTTTCCGCGGACGGTGCCGGCCGGGCCGATTTTTCGTGCGAATCGCGGCGAATTTTCGCCCCGCGCGGGCGCTTCGCACGGTCGTTCCAGACGCCGTCGGCGTCTCCCGCGCCGGGCGTGTCGGATTGACAAGCGATTTGCAGCCGGCATAGCAGATCGGGCTTCCCGGCGGCGGACGGACGACGCCGTTTGGGGCCGCCGATTCGCCCCCTTTTATGAAGATGCCCAAGTTCTCCCCGCCCATGGCCGGTGTCTGCGCCCTGGGCCTCCTGCTCTCCACCATGACGGCGCACGCCCAGAAATTTCCCGGTCTCGCCCTGACCCCGCCAATGGGCTGGAACACCTGGAACACCTTTGGCTCGAACATCAACGAGACGCTCATCCATGAGACCGCCGAGGCGATGACCGCCAGCGGCATGCGCGACGCGGGCTACCGGTACATCGTCCTCGATGACGCGTGGCTGGCGAAGAAGCGCGACGCGAATGGCAACCTGGTGGCCGATCCGGCCAAGTTTCCGAGCGGGATGAAGGCGCTGGGCGACTTCCTCCACGCCCACGGCTTCAAGTTCGGCATCTATGAGTGCGCCGGCACCGAGACGTGCGCCGGCTATCCCGGCAGCCGCGGGCACGAATTCCAGGATGCCCGCACCTTCGCCTCCTGGGGCGTGGACTACCTGAAATACGACTGGTGCAATCACGGCACGGCCGATGCGCGCGAAACCTACAAGACCATGCGCGACGCCCTGTATGCGGCCGGCCGGCCGGTGGTCTTCAGCCTGTGCGAATGGGGCGACAACAAGCCCTGGGAATGGGCGGCCGACGTCGGCGACCTGTGGCGCACGACCGGCGACATCACCGACTGTTACGACTGCCAGAAGGAATGGTCGCGGGGATGGAAGGTGATCCTCGACCTGCAGGTGGGCCTCGCAAAATACGCCGGCCCCGGACACTGGAACGATCCGGACATGCTCGAAGTGGGCAACCCCGGCCTCACGCTCGCCGAGTCGCGCGCGCACTTCAGCTTCTGGTGCATGCTGGCGGCGCCGCTGATCGCCGGCAACGACGTCCGGCACATGTCGCCCGCGGTGCGCGACATCCTCACCAACAAGGAGGTGATCGCGGTCGACCAGGATCCCCTCGGCAAGGAGGCCATCCGCGTCTACGCCGATCCGCACAAGGAGATCTGGCTGAAGGAACTCTCCCACGGCGACTGGGCCGTCTGCGTGCTAAACGCCGGTTCCGCCGCCGCGGACCTCACCGTGGACTGGCGCCCGATCTACCAGCTGCACGGCGACTACCAGGTGCGCAACCTGTGGAATCACGAGCAGTTCAGCACCGCCGCCGGCCCGCACACCGAGTCGGTGCCCTCGCACGACGTGATGATGTTCCGCCTGACGCCGGCCAAGTGATGCCGGTCACGCCCGCGCCTGCTCCTCGGGCGGCTTGACCCTCCGGAACGCGCGCCAGATGGTCAGATCGTAGATGCCCTTGAGGCCGCCGCTGAAGACGAAGCACCAGCCGGCCAGCGCCGGCACGGCCATGAGCGGCCCCGCGGCCAGCGGCCCCAGCGCGGTGCCGAGCTGGCGGATGGTCGTGGTGATGCCGTTGGCGGCCGAGCGCTCCCCCGCCGGCACGATGGCGTTCACGTAACTCTGCCGCGTCGGCACGTCCATCTGCGAGATCAGGTGTCGCGCCAGGAGCACGGCGACCGCCGAGCCCAGCGTCGGCATGAACGGCACCAGGATGAGGAGCACGTTCGAGGGCAGATGGGTGAAGACCATCGTGTTCAGCAACCCGAAGCGCTTCGCCAGCGCCGCCGCGACCAGGGCAGACAGACCCGACAGCAGCGTGGTGCCGAAGAAGATCTCGCCGAGCGTCGCCAGGTCCGCGCCGAACTTCCGGTGAAACCAGTACGCCACAAAGCTCTGCACGATAAACCCGCCGCCGAAGGCATCCAGGGTGAAGAGGGCGCTCAGCCGCGCGACATGCCGCTTCGATTCGTGCAGACCGTGCCACGAGGGGGGCACCAGTCCGCGCGCGCCCGGCGAACGCGCGCCGGCCGCCTCCACCCTCCGTCCCAAAGCCCGGAAGATCAGCCACAGCACCCCGCCGACGCCGGCGTACAGCCAGAGCAGCGCGCGATAGCTCGACACCGGCGACCACCCGGCCCGCTGCAGGCCGTTCGCCATCGCCCCGCCCGCGAGCGCCCCCAGCGCGTTGGCGGTGAACCCAAGTACATGCGACCAGGCGAACACCCGCGTGCGGTCCTCCGGCCGGATCACCTCGACGAGGCAGGCCTGCTCGATCGCCAGGAACGGTCCGAGTTCGTTGCCGCTCGGGCTGAGCACGCCGATGATTGCGGCCGGCAGCAGCCAGAGGAAACTCCGGAACACGGCCATGCCGGCCCCGCCGAGAATCATGAGCACCGCGCCCACCAGCAGCATCCGCCGGCGGCCCAGGCGGTCCGCCCGCGTGGTGATGCTCAGCGAGATCGCGGCGTCGCCCAGCAGGGTGAAGGTGAGCAGCACGCCCGCGCGGGCCTCCGACAGGCCCAGCGCCCGCAGGTAGAGGACCATGATGACGGCGAGAAAGCCGTAGGCAAAGAGGCGGCAGATCCGCGCTGCAAACAGCAGCGTAAACTCCCGCGGGGCCGAGGTGGGCAGCGACATGGCGTTTGCGTTGTCATGAAACGCTTCGCGACCCGCGGGGCAAGCGCGGGGCCAATCCGGGGGCCCGTCCAGCCGGCAAAACCGGCCCGCCGGGTCGGCGCCCGTCCGCAAACTCCCGGTCGCCGCCTCAGCCCGCCGGCTCCCCCAGCTGCCCGGGAGGCAGACCGGTCCGCAACGCGATCGTGGCGTAGATCTTCGGGACGTAGAGACGCGTTTCCGCCGGCAGCGCATCGGCGATGGCGGCAAACGTGTCCGCCTTGTGCGCCGCCAGCAGGCGGGCCACGCGCCCCGGCCCGGCATTGTAGGCCGCCAGCGCCAGGGGCCAGTGCCCGAACTGGCGGTGCAGGCGGCTCAACAGCTGCGCAGCGGCCCGGGCGCACTTCTTCGGATCTTTGCGCTCGTCGGGCAGCCAGGTGCTGAGACCGCAGGCTCGCGCCGTGGACGGCATGAGCTGAAACAAGCCCACCGCGCCGACCGGGCTTCGCGCGTCGGGGTTGAAGTGGGACTCCACCTCGGCCATCCACGCGAGGTTGGCCGGAACCCCCTCGGCCGCGAAGGCGGAACGCAGCTCCGGCATGAAGCGGGCCGCATTGGCGGGCTCCGGCCGGCCGCGCAGGCGGTTCAGCCAGAGATTGAAATACGGCATGTCGAAACGGGGCGGCGTCGGACCGGGCTGGCGGACCGCCTGGCCGGCGGCCTCGATCATGTCGAGCTGTTCCGACAACCAATCGGCATAGGCCTCATAACCCGGAATCGAACGCATGGCCGCCAGGGCCGCACGGGCCTGCGGCTCATAGGCCGCCAGGTCCGCCAGCGAGTTCCCCCGCATGGCCTGCTCCAGGCGGCCCGCGAACTCGTCCCATTGCTGCTTCGACGGAAACTCGTACTGCTTCTTGACCTCCGGCGGCGCATACTGGTCGAAAAGCTCGCGGCCGAGGTCGTACAGCTGGTCCGGTGTCGGGGCGGGCGTTACGGCCGACGGCTGCTGGGTCGTTGCCGGAGCGGGCGGCGCGGAGGCGCCCTGGCCCGCCGCCCGGGCGGGACGTGCCGACAGCCCCAGCCCGACGGCCGCCAACACCGCGACCCGACGCCACCGTTGTGGAACCGCGGATCCGGATGAGATCATGGCTTCCGGCATGGGCATCCTTCGTTGAACCATCTCATTGCCAATATACGCCGGCGCGCAACTCCCATCGCGACAGATCCCTCTTCCGGTCCCAGGACGGGGACCGGGCACCACACAAACCGGATCGTCTGCCCGAGGTCCCGCGTCAGGCCGCAGGCGGATTCGCCCTGGCCGCCGATGCGGCCGCCGACAGCCGCCAGAACCAGACACACAAGCTCGCCGCGACCAGCACGGCCACGGCACTCCAACGGCGCTGCACATACCATGAACCAATGACCACCTGCACCCCGGCCAGGATCCGCAACAGATGGGCCAATCCGACCAGCCCGGTGATCACACTGGCGACACGCAATCCGAGCGTCTGCGATTTCATGATGACATCCTTTCCGTAACCGGCCCGCCGCGGCGGGCCCTGCGGTCGGCTTGGGCAGAGGTGGGGCAAGCCCTTCTCGGGCCAATCGGCCCGGCGTGCAACGACAAACACCGTCGGTGTCTCCAGGCGGCAATATCCAAGCTCACGACCCGACCGGAAATTAAAACGCCGCCGACCTCTTTACGATGCCCCGGCGGCGTGTAAGATTCCCTCGCAATTTCAGGGTACGGAAAGTCTGACTGCAGCGCGTCGCACAGGTTCCGTCGATTTTGCCGCGACCGCCGAATCCGGTCTTCGGCGGCGGCCGGGATTGGTTGGCGCGCGGGCCGCGGGCCGACCCGGCTTCCGCTCAGCCGGGAAAGTATTCCCGGCGGATTTTCTGCCAGGCTTCGACGTCGCCCGAATGGATGAAGAGCCGGACCCGCGAATCGCCGGCCGGTCCGGCGCCGGGATCACGTTTGACGCCGGCGTCGGTCTCGATCTGGAACCGGATATCCGCCTCGAGGAGCCGCAACAGAATGCGGTTCGCCTGGTCGACACTGAGGTCGCACTCAGTCAGATAGGATTCGCCGGTCGCCGCTGCCATGGACGGATGAGTATTGCAGGCTGCGCCGCCGGATCAACCATCGGTTCAGACCACCCGTTGCAGGTTCTCGTCCAGCGGAGTCAGGTTCGGCGTGAGCACGTGGGCGATCGCGAGCACGACCAGGTACATCAGGCCGGCCACCAGGAAGGCATAGAAGTAGCCCGCCGGCCCGGCGGTGGTGAGCACATCGCCCATGGTCAGGTTCGCGAAGATCCCGGCCGCCGCGCCCACCATGCCGCCGATGCCGGTCACCGAGGCCGTAGCCTTCTTGGGGAAGACGTCCGACACGATGGTGAAGACGTTGGCCGACCACGCCTGGTGGCTGCCGGCGGCGATGGCGATGAGCAGCACGGCGAGCCAGTAGAGGTTGTTCGAGCGCGCGCTGTTGTAGAGCGCGTTCTCCACCCGCTGCGCCTCCGCCAGCGGGATTACGTGCTCGACCGCGTTGAGGAAATCGCGGGCGGCCCCGTAGCTCTTGCCGTCCAGCTGGTGCAGCGCCGCCTGCACCCCGGCGGGCACGGTTTCGCTGACCCGCTCGGTCGTCCGCCGGCCGTCGACGACCACGATCTTCTCGGTGGAGAAGGTGGCGGTCTGCAGCTTCTGAAAGAACGCCTCGTTGACGTTGAAGCGCGTGCCCATCTTCGTGGAAAACATGACCGGCAGGATGCAGCAGGCGAAGGTGAGCATCGTGACCTTGCGGGCGCGGTTCACCGGCCATCCGTGCTTGATCAAGGCGGAAGACATCCAGCCGCCGGCAACGCTGCCCAGATCGGCGATGACGTAGATCATGATCAGCGGCAGCGCCAGGGCCTTGATGCTCAGCCCGAACTGGTCGTACAGGAACTTGGCGGCCCAGAACAGGTAGAACCACCACACGGCGTCGGTGAGCTTCAGGGTCGCGAACGCCCACGTCTCCTTCTTCGGCACCAGCCGGCGCCACGGCACCTTTTCCAGGGTCTCGATCTTGGAGTCGCTCTCGATGTAGTCCCGCTCCGCCGTGGTCAACCGCGGATGCACCTCGGGCCGACGGTAGATCTTCAGCCAGAGCACGACCCAGATCGCACTGAAGATGCCGGTGGTCAGGAAGGCGTACTGCCAGTGCGTGCCGTCCGGCCAGACGATGAGCGGAATCACAATCGGAGCCAGCACCGCCCCGACGTTGGAGCCGGCGTTGAAGAGCCCGGTGGCAAACGCCCGCTCCCGCTTCGGGAACCATTCCGCCACGGTCTTGATCGCCGCCGGAAAATTGCCCGACTCGCCGATGCCGAGGCCGAAGCGGGCGGCACAAAAGCCGATGAACCCGAAGGCCGGCCGCACGGTGGCGTGCAGCATGCCGAAAATGCTCCAGATCCCGATCGACAGTGCATAACCGATCTTCGTGCCCAGCTTGTCGATCACCGCCCCCATCGACAGCATGCCGATGGCGTAGGCCAGGTTGAAGGCGGCGTTGATGTCACCGTACTGCTGGTCGGTCCAGTGAAAGACCTTGTACTGGAGCGTCGGCCCGAGCACGCCGAGGACGCTCCGGTCCATGTAGTTGATCGTCGTCGCGACGAACAGGAGCGCGAGGATGCGGTAGCGATAATGTCCGATCTGCTCGGTCGGGGACGGGGTCGAACTCATGGGGTGGCGGAGGGTGAATTCAGGCTGCGCTCAAGCCGGGCCGGCTCGATGGTGACGTGATTGAACGAAACATGGCCGGCGTATTGCAACACTTCCCCGGCGTGCACCCCGCGAAAAGTACAGTCGATGAAATGCAGGCCGTCGATCACCGCGCCCTTGAACCCGCGCACCCACATGACGCGCGGGCTCGACTGGCTCACGATGTCGCGCAGCACCACATTGCGCACCACCGGCCGGTAGGGACCCCTGGGACCTTCCTCGTAGAGAAAATCGACCGTCAGCACCGCCTCCGCCACCTGGCCGATCTCGACGTCGCGGGCGAAGAAGTTCTCCACCACCCCGCCCCGCTCGGCGTTGGACTTGAAGCGGAAGGCCCGGTCGAGGTTGGGGCTGTCCATCCGGCAGTCCTCCACGAAGACATTCCGGCACCCGCCGGAAATCTCGCTGCCGATGACCACGCCGCCGTGCCCGTTTTTCATGACGCAGTCGCGCACGATGATGTTCTCCGACGGCGTGTGCAGGCGGCGCCCGTCGTTGTTGCGCCCCGACTTGATGGCGATGCAATCGTCGCCGGTGCTGAAACGGCAGTTCTCGATCAACACATCCCGGCACGATTCCGGGTCGCAGCCGTCGTTGTTCGGGCCGAGCGTGTCGATGTCGAGCCCGCGCACGGTGACATTGGTGCAGAGCACCGGATGGATCTCCCACATCGGCGACCGGCGGATATGCACGCCCGCGATCAGGACGTTGCGGCACCGGTAGGGCTGGATGAAGTTGGGCCGCAGAAAATCGCCCGTACCGTAAACCCGCTCCTTCACCGGCACGCCTTTCTGGCCCTGCTCCTGCAACCGGCGCCAGGCGCCGGCGGCTGGAGCCGGCTTGCCGTCCCGGCGCCGCGCCCAGGCCCACCAGTTGTCCTCCCCCGCCTGACCGTCGAGCGTGCCGCCGCCGGTTACGGCAATGTTCTCCTGGTCCAGGGCGTAGATCAGGGCCGAATAATTGTAGCACTCGATCCCCTGCCACCGCGTGAAGACCGCCGGGAGGTAGTGCGCGGGATCGGTCGAAAAGCGCAGCGTGGCGCCCTTCGCCACATGAAGGTCGACGTTGCTCAGCAAATGGATCGCGCCGGTGAGGTACACGCCGGGTCCGGGCACGACGACGTGGCCCCCGCCTGCGGCATGGCAGGCATCGATGGCCTTGCGAATGGCGGCCGTGCAGTCCGTCCGGCCGTCGGCAACCGCGCCGTAGTCGGTGATTGAAAAGTCACGACTCGGAAACACGGGCGCCCGGATCCGGGCGAGAATCGAGGCCGCCGGCGCCCATTCCGGGGCCGGGGCCTGAGCCGCTGGCGGCTTGTCCGCCGCCGATCCCAAGGTGGTCACGCCGACGAGAACGGCGGACAGAAACGACAGCCGCGCCAAGCGGCCAAGGGGTTTA
>JBJKRV010000024.1:0-4726 GCA_046704465.1 Opitutaceae bacterium
CGCCGGCGCAGCAGCGCCACGCCCACGATCGGCGTGAACACGAAGCAGACGATATCGTGGTTGAGGAAGGCCGACAGGCCGCCCGTCACCAGCATCAGCACCAACAGGAACCGGGCGGGGTGTCCCAGGCGGGCGGCGATGCCGGCGGCCACCCGGTCGTAGAATCCGGAGAGGCGAAGCTGCGCCGAGATCACGAAGAAGCCGAAGAGCAGGAAGATGGTCGGCCAGTTGATGTAGGAGACGACGTCGCCGGTCGTAATGCCGCCGAAGACCATCATCGCGATGGCCCCGAGAAGAACGATGCCCACGCGATTGAGCTTCAGCCCCGGCACCCGCCCCATGGCGATGCCGAGGTAGGTGGCCGCAAAGATGACGAGGATGACCAGCGCGGAATGGGCTCCGACCGACACCGTGGCGATGGGACAGGTCATGGAGTGCTCCGAAAGAGCGGCGGCATCATGCGGCGATCATACGGACAAAAGGCGGGGATTCAAAGCGGCCCTGGGGTCGGGGCGCGGCGGGCCGGCGGTCCCGTCCTTGCGCCGGGAATTCAGTGCACGTCGACGGTGCGATCACCTTCGTAATGCATGATGTGGTAGTAGCCCTGCCAGCTGTGGTACAGTACGGGAGGCGGCAGGCTGGTCATCGGATCGTGAAGGTAGCGGATGAAGTCCTCGACCATGGCGCGGGTGTTGCGAACGCCGTCGAGCCATTCGCCGCGGTACCAGTGTTTCCATTTGCCGTACTCCGCCTGTTTTTCGAGGCGCTGGATTTCGTCGAAGGCCGGCAGCGTGGCCTTCGCCTCCTCGAGCGCCTTCGCCTGGTCACCGGCATGGAAGTCGGTGATCGCCTTCGACACCAGATAGAGGATCCGATTGCCTTCGCGGTTGACGGCGATCATCGTCAACATCTCGGCTTCGTAATAGGGCCGGCGCGCGGGCTCAACCAGGGCCTCGGCCGCGAGAGCCTCCTTCCACACGGCATCCCAGCGCGCCTGCGCCTCGCCGCACTGTTCGATCTGCCGCTTGGCGACCTCGAGCATGGTCTGCCGGTTGAAATGAAAATAGGAGTGCGGGTGCGCTTCTAGGCCGATGATGGGCGGTATCGTCCATTTCGGATCCTGGCTCGGTATGCTGTAATAGGGGGCGCTGATCATCGAGGTCAGCAGCATCTCGCGCGACTCGTCCTGATAGAGCTGGTCGCCATAGTGCTGCCCCGCGCCCCATCGGCCGGACGGAGTCATGGCCGGCGCGTTGAAATAGTCATGGTAGACCTTGGCGACCGCGTCGGCGGAGGCGGCGCCGAATTCGTAGGTGGCCCACCGTTTATAGTAGCCCTCGGCCCCACCGGGAGGCACGCCGCCCCAGGCGACGTCCATCACCGCTTTCGCCGTCATGGCCACCGGGCGAATGTCGCTGGTGTTGAGGAGAATATACGCGGTGGCGCGCGCCTTGATATAGCGGCCGAGTTCGGAATAGATGCGGCTGACCGGCACCAACTCGGAAAGCTGGTTGGCCCGGCCGTTGTACATCGCGACGTGGTAGTAGAGGCCCTCGCCGGGAGCGACCATGCCGCCGTCCTGCGGGTTGCCGTAACCCGTGTCGGCCCAGACATGGATGACGCCCGGCGGGATCTTGACCAGGCCCTCGTGGACCAGCCGGGCCCCTTCCTGCCAGAAGTCGGTGACGAAATGGGCGTCGGGATGGACGGCGCGCACGATCTTGATCTGGGTGGCGATGGCCTTGCTGATGAGCATCCCGAGGCGCTGGTCGTTTCCGACCACGCTCGGGTCCATCGAGGCGTAGGAGGTGTCGGAAAGCCCGCGCAGACCGACCGACCAGAGGATCTCCTGGTGCGGATCGTATTCGGCCACCGCGTTTTTCCAGGCGCGTTCGAGGATCTCGGGATGCGTCGAGAGATTGTACGGCACCCCGGCGGGCCATCGCGCCACGTTGACGCCCAGCGGAATGGCGTGGTGCTGCGTCATGATCAGGCCGCGTTCGCCCACCAGTTTCACCTGCGGGTCGTCGGGAAAGATCCAGGTGCCCGGCACCACCATGTTCCCCTTGAGGCGCAGGATGGTCTCGTAGATCTTGCTCATCACCTTGAGCGAGATGCCGGAATGGTCGGTCTTCTCGCCGGGTGCCCACCCGGTCAGCAGGTCCTCGTCGTTGATGAAGAAGCCGCGGTACTTGAACAGCGGCGGAGGAAAGACGCGCGCGAGCGAGGCGGGCAGGTCGATCCGGGTCCGCTTCGGCGGCTGCCGGTCGGTCCAGTAGTACATCGGGTCGACGCCGAGATAATCCTGCGAAAACTGGTAGATCGCATACATCGTGCCGCGCCTGTCGGGGCCCGAGAGGACGACCGCATGGCCGTGGCCCGTCTTCTGGACCGAGATCGAGAAGCTCTCGGGCGCCGTGGCGCCGGCCGGGCGCAGGGCCGCGGGGATTTCCGACTCCTCGCCGATCATGATCGTCACCGGGCCGGCCTCCGCCTCGCTGGTGACAATGCGCGGCCGGACCCCGAAGACTTTCGTGAGATCGTTCTGCAAATCTCCGGTCGCGAGCCGGACCGGGCCATTCTCGTTCGGATTTTGCAGAATCGTCACCGACGCAGTGACGGCGATGCTTCCGGCCTCCGCCGCCAGCGCGATGGATCCCGATCCGAGGCTCAGGGCGGCGGCCGTCATGATGGCCGCAACCGAGGAGGAGAGGACGCCGGACATTGTTTTCAAGCTCATGGGGTATCGCTCCGTTTGGTCGGCTGTTTCCGGCCGGCTTTCGGTGGGACGCCGCCTGCCGGGGATCGGTTCTGCTCCGGCGCTGAGTTCCGCATGGGCGCTTTTGCAAGTCAAGCGACCGCACCGCGGGCTGCGCCGACGGCGGCGCGGGATCAAGGGCGGCGCCGGCCGGCCGCAATGAAGGGCGATGATCGGGCGTCCTTTGACGCCGCTCGAATGACCGGATAGAATCTCGCCCATGACCGCACTCAGCCCGACCGGCAACACATCGCGCGCCGGTCACCTGCAGTTGATCCACCAGGCGCTCTCGGCTCCGGGAAAGTACGTACGCACCTGGTACGTTGCCTATCTGCTGCTGGGCGTGATCACCGCCGGGATGGTGCCGGTCCTGCTTCCCTTGATGGTGGTGTCAGTCTCCCATCGTCTTTCGACCGTCGCCTATGTCGTGGGGGGCCTAAACCTGGGGCTCCTGACCTCGCCGCTTTGGGGATTGCTGGCGGAGCGTTCCAAGGCCTACCGCCTGCTGTTCTTCGCCGGTTTCGTCGTGGTGGGAATCGCGAGCGCGAGCCTGCCCCTGTTGGGGGACACCGGCGCCTGGTGCGCCGTGGCGTTTGCGATCGGCGCCGGCTCGGCCGGGGCGGCCACGGTGGCCTCGCTGTTCGTCGTCGACTTTGCACCGTCGGCCGAGTGGGAGCCGCGCATCGGCTATCTGCAGAGCTTCACCGGCAGCGGTCAGGTGGTGGGGCTGTTGCTGGCCGGGGTGTTTGCGCACGGCCTGTTCAGGGCGGGACTGTGGGTCAGCGCGCTGCTGATCGTTCCGGCCGTGGTTTTGGGACGGGTGGGGCTGCCCGTCGGCGCGCAGATTCGCGCGCCCGGCGAACACCGCCGGAACTTCCACGCCCTGGTGAACGTGCGCGCGCTGGCGGCCTTCCCCCACGTGAATTTCCTGAGCGGCATCGGCTATCACCTGCATTTGCTCAATCTCCGCGGACTGCGGCGGGTGCCGCAGATGCTGGGGACGCCGTTTGCGCGCTTCATGCTGTCGTGGTTCATGCTGGCGCTGGGAGTGGCCGGATTCTTTGCGTACTTTCCGGTGATGCTGTCCCGCAGTTATGGGATCGGCGCCAATGTCAGCTCGGTGATTTATGCCGCCGGCGCAGCGGTGGGCATCGCCTTGTTCATCCTTGCCAGCCGGTGGGCCGAACGCTTCGGCGAGGGGTGGGTTTATCAACTCGGCCTCTGGATCAGGCTGGGTGGGTTCCTGCTCCTGGGGGTGCCGCTCCTCGTATCGCGGGTTCAGGGAGCTGCGGCGGCGACGGCGGGTTTTGTTTTGATCGTGGTCGCATGGCCCCTTCTAAGCGTGGCCGGCACGGGTCTGGCGGCCCGCCTCGCCCCCTTTAGCGAAGGGGCGGCCATGGGGCTGTTCAACGCGGCGCTGGCGCTGGGCACGGTCGTGGGGACGTTTGCCAGCGGGCCGCTGGTGAAGGCCTTCGGGTTCCCGGTGATTCCCGTCATGGCCCTGGTGGGAATCGCGTTCTCCGTTGGGTTCGGCCTGCATCTGGGAGCCAAGCCGGGGCCGGCCGCAACCGGCAAGAGCAGCGCAGCCTGAGATTCATTTCCGCGCCGGCGGAATCCGGTGTGTCGCCGTTTGATTGAACAGGTTCCGGCCGAGGTTGCGGTGTCGGATGGCACCGAGGGTGGCCAGGGCAGCGATGATCAGACCGGCGTTGGTGCGGTCGACCGGGATGATGCTTCGGCCTGCGCGAGCAAACGGATGGTTTTGGTTCTGGCCAGCAGCTGCCTGCCTTCAGAGGCCAAGGTGTGATGGAGGCGACGGACAGGGGGCTGCGCGGCCAAACCCATGCGAGCGCACCAAATGGATTTAGCTGCGCCGGTTCGTTGTCGGCCGTCCCGCCGGTCGGGTCTCTCTTCGACCCAGCACGTGGCATACGAGATCGTTCTCATGGCGCCGCATCGATGTGACCA
>JBJKRV010000025.1:0-6011 GCA_046704465.1 Opitutaceae bacterium
GGTCGAAACGCCATAGGTCTGGAGGAAGATGTGGATTTCGCGCAGGGCGCGTTGATCGTCCCAGGCCCGCTTGATGGCGGCGGCGCGTTTGGGCCCGATGCCGGCCACCCGCCGCAGCCGCGCCGACTCCTCGCTCAGGATCCGGAAGGTGGCGGTGCCGAAGGCATCGACGATCTTGTTCGCGTACACCCGGCCGATGCCCGGCACGAGGCCGCTGCCCAGGTATTTGCGGATGCCGTACACGGAGGACGGCAGTTCCGAGGTGAAAGCCTCGACGCGAAACTGGTCGCCGTGCTCGCGATGGCGCGTCCACGTGCCGCGCACCTGCAGCGTCTCGCCGCACTGGACGCCGGGCAGCGGGCCCACGATCGTCACCTTGTCGCCGGTGTCCTCGCGGCGGAATTCGGCAATGGTGTAATGATTCTCCTCGTTGAGGAAGATGATGCGCTCGAGGACGCCGGCAAGGTTCTCAGGAGGCACGGCCACGCCCCCCACCGTTGGACACGGGGGCAAAAAAGAAAAGCCGAACGAACGGCGGCGGAGTTGCCTTGCGATGACGCCACGGCCGGCTCAGCTTCATTCCCCCTGCCATGCCTCCACTGGAATCCCCGATCGACCTGCGTTCCGACACCGTGACCCGCCCCTCGCCGGAGATGCGCGCCGCCATGGCCGCGGCGCCGGTGGGTGACGACCAGTTCGGCGAGGACCCCACGGTCAACCGGCTCCAGGAACGGGTGGCGGCATTGCTCGGCAAGGAGGCGGCGCTGTGGATGCCGAGCGGCACGATGTCGAACCAAACCGCGCTCCGGGTGCTGACCCGGCCGGGCGACGACGTCATCGTCAGCCGGGAGAGCCACGCGGTCTGGCACGAGACCGGGGCGGCGGCGGCCAACGCGGGCGTGCAGTTCACGGACGTGGGCGCCGGCGGCCTCTTCACCGTGGACGATTTTCTCGCGGCGCGGAAGCCGCGCGGCCACGTCACCTATCCGCCGACCACGCTGGTCGAGGTTGAGAATACGCACAACCGGGCGGGCGGCGTGATTTTTCCGGCGGAAGCGGCGGCCCAGATCAGTGCCGCCGCCCGCCAACACGATGTGGCGAGCTATCTGGACGGCTCGCGACTTTGGAACGTGGTGGTGGCCGGCAGGAAGACGCCGGCCGAGCTGGCGGCTCCGTTCGACCTGGTTTCGGTGGCGTTGTCCAAGGGGCTTGGCGCGCCCGGCGGCTCGGTGCTGGCCGGCACCCGCGAGGTGATCCAACGCGCGGTGCGCTACCGGCGGATGTTCGGTGGCGCCATGCGGCAGGTGGGCATTTTTGCGGCGGCGGGCCTTTATGCCCTCGACCACAACCTCGCGCGCCTCGCCGAGGATCACGCCAACGCCCGCGTGATCGCCGACCGCCTCGCACGGTCCCAGCGCGTCGTGTTGGATCCCAGGACGGTCCAGACCAACATTCTGGTGTTCGAAGTGACGCCGGCGGCGCCGGACGCCGCCACCGTGGTGGCGCGGGCCCGTGAACGCGGAGTCCTGCTTTTCGCCTTCGGTCCGCGGAAGCTCCGCGCGGTGACGCACTTGGATGTTTCGCGCGCGCAGTGTGTGCGGGCGGGAGACATTCTGGGCGAAATCGTTGATGGGGCGCCCTGATCCGGCTCCGCCCCAACTCCGGCCGGGAAATTGGCGTGGAGGTTTAGGGGTGGCTGGGTATATTCGGACCCGTTCGAGAGAAGGAAGGACGTCATGGCTTTGTGTGCCCGATGTAACGGCAAGGGTTTGATCACCTGTCCCCAGTGCGGCGGACGGGGCCTGCGCGAGGATGCGCAGCTGGAGCTTCCCGGAACCACGGTGGCGGGCGCGGGAACCTGTCCGGACTGCCGGGGCACGGGCTCGGTAGTCTGCCCCGCGTGCGACGGATCGGGCGAGGTCGATGACGAGGACGACTGACTGAACCTCGGAGGCAACGCCGGGGGCAGTTGCCGCCGGCGGTTTCTGGCCGGCATGGTCTCAGGCGCGCTGCTTCGGGAGCCGCGGCAGTTCGATCCCGAAGGCGTGACGCGCGAGGTCAAAAAGATCCGGATAGGCATGTTCCGCTCCGGCCGCACGCAGTTCCGCCGCCGAATGGGTGCCCGTCGTGACCAGATGGCAGTCGAATCCGGCCCGGCGCGCCGCCTCGGCGTCGTAGGGCGAATCGCCCACCAGACAGGTGGTCGCGGCTTCGCCGCCGATCGCTGCGAGCACGTGGGCGGCGTAGCGCGGATCGGGCTTCAGCCACGCCGTGTCCTGGGCGCCGAAGATTCCCCGGAACATCCCGGCGATGCCGAGAAAATCACAAACCAGACGGGACGAGACGCCATGCTTGTTGGTGAAAACCGCCAGCGTGCAGCCGTGCTGGTGAAGGGCGTGCAGCAGGGCGTCGGCGCCGGGCATCAGTTCGACCCCCTCCAGCATGGTGCGGTCCCAATAGGCGCTATAGATCTGGAGCGCCCGGGGCAGGTCGGCCTCCGGCACGAACCGCCGCATGGCGTTCGTCAAACCGCCGCCGATCGCCCGGCGGACCTGTTCGCGCGTCGGCGCCGGCAGGCCGAGTTGCGGGAGCGTATGGGCATAGGAACGGTGAATCGCCGCGAGATGGTTCAGGAGCGTGCCGTCGAGATCGAACAGGATGGTCCGGTAGCGCATGACGAGGGAGCGGGGCCCCAGCCAGAGGACATCGGGACGGGTAGGCAAGTTTCGTCGCGACCGTGTGCCCCTCAGACCGTCGGCTGAATTTGGACTGGAGAAGACAACCGGGCAGGTTGAGATTGCCTCCCATGTGTGCGATGCCCAATCCGGCTCGCGTCGAAACCGCCCTGGAAGGTGGCGTCCTCACGGTCAACCTTGCCGGGAGCTGGCGGATCACGCGCGCGCTTCCCCGTTGGGCGGACGTGCTCGGCGACCGGCGGCCTGATGCGGTGCGGTTGGGATGGCACGACGTCAACCGGTGGGACAGTTCGCTGGTGCGCTTCATCCACGAGGTGGCGGCGTGGTGCGGGGAGGCCGGAGTGCGCTGCGACACCGGAGCATTGCCCGAGGTGGTGCGCCGCCTCTCCGCGCAATTGGGGGAGGGGCGGGAGGCGCGGGCGCCGTCCGTCGGACGTGCGAACCTGTTCACCCTCGTTGGGCTGGCCACAACCGACGTCTGGCGCCAGATCCGGGATCTGGCCAATTTCGTCGGCGAGTGCACGCTCAGCGCCGCGCGGCTGGTGAGAAATCCGCGTCGTTTCCGCTGGCGCGACTGCGTGGACGAGATGCAGCAATGGGGCGCGATGGCGGTGCCGATCGTGAGTCTGGCCAGCTTTCTCGTGGGCCTCACCGTCGCCTACACCGGCGCGATCATCCTGCGGCAGTTCGGGGGGGACATCTGGGTGGCGGACATCGTCGGCCTGAGCATGTTTCGGGAGATGGGTGCGGTGATGACGGGCATGGTGGTGGCCGGACGCACCGGCGCGGCCTATGCCGCCCATCTCGGCAACATGAAGGCGGGGGAGGAACTTGACGCGCTGGAGACCTTCGGCGTGCCGGTGGTGGATTTCCTGGTGCTTCCGCGCCTCATCGCGCTCACCGTGATGATGCCCCTGCTCACGCTCTACGCCAGCTTTGTCGGCCTGGTGGGCGGTTTGGTCGTGGCGTCAAGCATCCTCAGCATTCCCGCCAGCGCGTACTGGATCGAGATGCAGACGATCGTCGACCTGTCGGACGTCAACTCGGGCATCATCAAGAGCGTCGTTTTCGGGGTGCTGGTGGCGGTGGCCGGGTGCCTCCGCGGCCTTCAAAGCGAACGCAGCGCTGCCGGGGTGGGGCGCTCGGCCACATCGGCGGTGGTGACGGGCATCCTGCTGATCATCGTGGCCGACGCGGTGTTCGCGGTGCTCTTTCACGTGGTGGGGTTCTGATCTTGGCCGCGGACGGGCATCCAATGCAGCCAGCCGAGACGGCCTCCGACGTGGCGGCGATCGCCGTCGCGGACCTGCAGTGCCGCTACGGCGGCGAGACGGTGCTCGACCGCGTCAGCTTCACGGTGAAGGAGGGCGAGCTGTTCTTCGTCATCGGGGGCAGCGGCTGCGGGAAGACAACGCTGCTGCGCCACCTCGTCGGCCTGCAGCCGCCGGCGCGGGGGACGGTGCGGTATTTCGGCGAGGATTTCACGGCCGCCGCCACGGAGGCCCGCCGCCGGCTGCTGACGACGTTCGGGGTGCTCTACCAGAGCGCTGCGCTGTGGAGTTCGATGACGATCTACGAAAACATCGCGCTGCCGCTGGAACTCTACACCCCGCTGAACCGCCGGGAACGGCGCGACATCGTCGCCTTGAAACTCGCCCAGGTCGGGCTGGCCGGCTGCGAGGAATACTACCCGCGCGAGCTGAGCGGCGGCATGCGCAAGCGCGCGGGGCTGGCCCGGGCGCTGGCCCTGGATCCGCGCATCGTTTTTTTCGACGAGCCGTCGGCCGGCCTCGACCCGGTCACGTCGCGCCAGCTTGACCGGCTCATCCTCCAGATCCGCGAGACCCTGGGCACCACGATGATGATCGTGTCGCACGAGCTGGCCAGCATCTATGCGCTGGCCGATCGCGTGCTGCTGCTCGACCGGGAGGCCCGGGGCGCCATCGCCGAGGGGCAGCCGCGCGAACTGGCGGCGTCCAGCCCGGACCCGCGGGTGCGGGAATTCCTCCGGCGCGACGACGGGAAAGTTTAGACAGGACCTGCAAAATGAGCAAAGTAACCTCCCCGGGGGCGCGTGTCCCCCACCAGGGATCTTCGAAACCGCCGCCAGGGAGAACGCCATCGTGAAAGCCCGAGTCAGTTCCGCGGTTGTCGGTTTATTCGTGATCGGCGCGGCGATGCTCGCGCTCATCGCGTTGCTGACCTTTGGCGGGGTGAATTTCTTTTCGCGACCGCAACGGTTCGTGGTCTACTTCGACGAATCGATTCAGGGCCTCGATCTCGGCTCGCCGGTCAAGTTGATGGGAGTGAGGGTCGGCCGCGTGGTCGGCCTCCACGTGCGCTATGACGCCGGCCGGAACAAGTCGGTGGTTGCGGTCGTCTGCGAGATCAACCGCGACGTGATCACCAACGCCCAGGGCCGCCGGATCGACGTGTCCGAGCGGAGCAAGCTGCAGGAACTGGTCGATCACGGGATGCGCGCCCAGCTGGGGGTGCTGGGCCTGGCCACCGGCCTGCTGTTCGTCGACCTCAATTTCTACAATCCGCAGACGTATCCGGTCGAGGCCCGCGTGACCGACGGCCGCTATGTGGTGGTGCCGGCGGTGCCGTCGGCCATCTCCGAGTACCAGGCGAGCCTTTCGGAAATCCTGAGCGACCTCAAACGGGTGGATTTCGCGGGGCTGTCGCGCCGCCTCACCGTGCTGCTGAACACCGCCAACGAAAAGTTGCAGGGGATGGACACCGCCCGTCTGAGCGCGCATTGGACCCGGGCGGCCGACGCGGTGACGGCGGCCGCAACCGATCCGGAGATCAAGCGCACGTTTGCCACCTTGAACGCCGCGGCCGGTAATTTGCGGGCGTTGATCGGCAAATTGGACTCCAAGGTTCAGCCGACGAGCGAAAAACTGACCCAGACCCTGGATGAAACCCGCCGGGCGCTGGCCGCCTTCAATGCCGCCGCCAGCTCCGCCCAGCATTTCATCGCGGCCCAGAACGGTCTGGGCGTGGAGGCGGACGAAACCCTGGCCCAGCTGCGGTCGGCGGCGGCTTCGGTGCAACGACTCGCGGAATTTCTCGAGCGCAATCCCAACGCGATCATCACCGGCCGCAATCCACCCCAGTGAACCCGCCGCGTTTCATCGCCATGAAGGCTCCTCCACCCAACGATTTTGCGTCGGCACCTCCGCAGCGCCGCTTCCGTCGTTGCCGCCGGCTGGCGGTCCGCCTGGCGTGGCTCGCCCCGGCGGCCTGCCTGCTGGCCTCCTGCACGCTGCCGCTGCCGCAGGCCCAGCCCGACGCAACCAAGTATTATCT
>JBJKRV010000026.1:0-3117 GCA_046704465.1 Opitutaceae bacterium
ACTCACCGCAGGCGCCGCTTGTCGGCGCCCACGGCGCAAGCAGCCGGAAACCACCGTCGCCCCTACCCGATCAGCGTCGGGCGCCGGATGGGCACCGCCGGCTGGCGCGCGGCGCGCAGCAACTCCCGCCGCAGCCAGTCGATCGCCACCGTCACCGCCCGGTCCTTCGCCAGGGCGCGGGCCCCGCTGCTCTGCAGTTTCTGCGACCATACGCCGTGCGGCGAATGCAGACCAAGGTAGATGGTGCGGATCGGGCTCTCATCCTTGTCGTGACTCGAGCCGCCGTAACCGGTGACGGCCAGGCCGTAGTCGGCCTCGAGGGTCTCGGCGGTGCTGGTGGCCAGCGCCACGGCGCATTCGTCGCTGACCGCGCCGTGCTGCTCCAGGAGGCTCTCGGGCACGTCCAGCAGCTGGGTCCGGATGTCGTTCGAGTAGCAGACGATGCCGCCCCGGAAGAATTTTGCCGCGCCGCAGATGTCGGCAAACGCGCCCGCCAGGCGGCCGCCGGTGCAGGACTCGACCGTCCCCAGGGTCTTCTCCTGGGCGCGCAGCAGGTCGGCCACGACCCGCGTCAGCGCATTGTGGCCAAAGCACACAAAATCCTCCCCCAGCAGCGCGGCGCACTCGTCCGCGACGCCCTGCAGCTCGAGGAGCGAGAGGCGCCCCGACGGCGAACTCAGGCGCACGTCGACCCGCCAGTGGTGCGCGCAATAGGCGACGCTGAGCCCGTCCCCGGCGCGATCGAAGATCGGCTGCAGCTTCGTCTCCAGCGACGACTCGCCGACGCCGGCGGTCTGCAACTGGATGTAGGCCTCGCCCTCGCCGACCAGCCCGAGCCGGGCCAGCCGCGGCAGCACCTGTTCGGTGAAGATCGGCTGCAGCTCGGCGGGCGGCCCCGGCAGCATGACCAGCACCTTGCCGTCGCGCTCGTACCACAGGCCCGGCGCCGTGCCGTTCGCGTTGGACAGGGCCTCGCCGTGTTCGAAGCGATAGGCCTGCTTGAGATTGTTCGGAGTCATCCGGCGGCCGAGGCGCGCGAACCGATCGGCGATGGCGCGCTCGATCGCGGCGTCGAACACCAGCGGCTCGCCGATCACCCCGGCCACGGCCTCGCGCGTGCGGTCGTCGCAGGTGGGGCCGAGGCCCCCGGTGGTGATGATCACGTCGGCCCGCGCCCAGCTCGCCCGCACTTCCGCCCCGATCGCGTCCGCGTCATCGGTCACCGTGACGTTGCGCGCGAGCTGGACGCCGCGGCGTCCGAGCTCCCCGCCGATCCACGTCAGGTGGCCGTTGGCCGTGAGGCCGAGCAGCAGCTCGTTCCCCAGGGTCAAGAGCTCAAAACGCCGGCTCCCCCGGTT
Source organism: Opitutaceae bacterium (assembly GCA_046704465.1). Classification (GTDB taxonomy): domain Bacteria; phylum Verrucomicrobiota; class Verrucomicrobiia; order Opitutales; family Opitutaceae; genus Fen-1467. The sequence continues at coordinate 1,359 of JBJKRV010000026.1, forward strand.
CGCGGCCGGCGCGGGGGCGGACGGCAAGCCTGAATGGTCCTTCGTGGCCATAGATGCTTTGCGAAGCGGCACCACGCTAGTGTATTTTGTCAAAAATGCCAGCATCCCTCCCAGATAACCCCGAGGGGACGCCGCCGGCGCTCAAGGCCAAGGTGCGCCGCCTGCCGGACCGGCCCGGGGTCTACCTGATGAAGGACCGCCTGGGCCGCATCCTCTACGTCGGCAAGGCCAAGAGCCTGAAGCGGCGCGTGGCCTCCTATTTCCAGCCGTCCCGGTCGTTCGTCGCCCAGCCCAAGATCCGCGCCCTCGTCGACATGATCGCGGACTTCGACATCATCGAGGTGCGGTCGGAGCCCGAGGCCCTGCTGCTGGAGGGCCGCCTGATCAAGCGCTACCGGCCGCGCTACAACACCAGCTTCACCGACGACAAGCGGTTCCTGCTGGTGCGCGTGGACGTCGAGACGGAGCTGCCGCGCTTCGTCCTCACCCGGCTGCGCAAGGACGACCGCGCCCGCTACTTCGGGCCGTTCGCCCACAGCAGCCTGCTCCGGCGGACGCTGGCGGAAATGCGGCGCCGCTTCGGCGTGCTCCTCGGCGACGCCCGCCCGACGGCGGCCGGCGCGGGCCGGTACCGCCTCTACGACGACGTCCGCGCCGAGATCTACGGCCACCCCAACGAGGTGACCGCCGCCGATTACCGGGCGCGCGTCGAGGGCGCCTGCGAGTTTCTCGACGGCAAGAGCCGGGAATGGCTCGAGACCCTCCGCGGCGAGATGCAGGCGGCCGCGGCCCGGCAGGACTACGAGAAGGCGGCGCAGCTGCGCGACATCGTCCAGGCGCTGGACGAGACGCTGGCCAAGACCCGGCGCTTCGAGCGCGGCCCCCGCCTGCTCCGGACTGACGAAGTCGCGCTGCGCCTGCTGGCCGAGGCGGTGGCGCTGCCGGCGCCGCCGGCCCGCCTCGAGTGTTTCGACATCTCGCACATCTCCGGCACGTTCGTCGTGGCCTCGATGGTCCATTTCACCGAGGGACGCCCCGACAAGGACCAGTACCGCCGCTTCCGGATCAAGAGCTTCATCGGCAACGACGACTTTCGCGCCATGACCGAGGTCGTGGGCCGGCGCTACCGCCGGCTGGCGGAGGAGCAGAAGCCGTTCCCGGGCCTTGTCGTGATCGACGGCGGGCGCGGGCAGGTGGCCGCCGCGCTCAAGGCCTTCCTGGCGCTGGGCCTCAACCCGCCCCCGCTCATCGGCCTGGCCAAGGAGCACGAGACGATCGTCTTCCCCGACGAACGGCCGCCGCTCAACCTGCCGCTGAACCATCCCGGCCTGCAGTTGCTGCAGCGCCTGCGCGACGAGGCGCATCGTTTCGCCAACACCTACAACGCGGACCTACGCTCGAAGAAGATCCGCGAGTCGGTGCTCGACGATTTCGCCGGCCTCGGGCCGGTGCGGCGGACGGCGCTGCTCGACCACTTCGGCTCGATCGACCGCCTCCGCGCGGCCTCCGCCGCGGAGATCCGCGACGTGCCCGGCTTCGGTCCCAAGCTCGCGATCGAGCTGCACCAGTTTTTGCAGGGGAAGGCGTAGGGACGAGCATCGGCCACATGGGGCACAAGAGCGGGCGCCGACAAGCGGCGCCCCTTGTAGCTTGGATGGCTATATTGGGGAGCGTTCCCAATAGGACAGAGGTCCGGTAACCCGACGGCGGCCCAGTGAGCTTTGACTCCGAACGTAGATCGGACCGGGCCTCTGCCCCT
>JBJKRV010000027.1:0-4642 GCA_046704465.1 Opitutaceae bacterium
TCTCCCTTCTGCGTTGAGCGTCGCCGAGTCAGGCCGCCCCGAACTGCGGGGTGGAGTAGTAGCGCTCGGCGCGGTCGCACAGCAGCGTCACGACGACACCGCCGCGCGCCGGCCCGGCGGCGATGCGCAGCGCCGCCACCACATTGGCGCCGGACGACGTGCCGACGAGGAGGCCGAACTCACGCGCCAGGCGCCGGGTCATCGCCATGGCCTCGGCGCTCGTGACCTTGATGATCCCGTCGAGCTTCGCCCCGCGCAGCAGGGGCGGCAGGTAGCCGCCCGCGATGCCCTCAATCCCGTGGCAGCACGGGCATTCGCCCGACAGCATCGCCGCCTCGGCGGGCTCCATCGCGAAAATCCGCACCCCCGGCAGCGCCGCCCGCAATCCCCGACCCACCCCGACCAGCGAGCCGCCGGTGCCATAGCCGGCCACAAACGCCGCCACCCGCCCGTCCGTCTGCCGCAGGATCTCCGGCGCCGTCGCATGCTCGTGGTCGTCCGCGTTCAGCGGATTCTCGAACTGGCGCGGCAGGAAGATGCGCGGGTCACCGGCGGCCAGGCGCCGGCTGATCTCAATGCCGGTGCCGTAGCCCTCGGTCGCGGCGAACAGCTCCAACTCGGCGCCCAGGTGCCGGATGAGCTGACGCCGCTCATGGCTCGCGGTGTCCGACATCAGGATCCGCACCCGGTAGCCCTTGGCGGCCCCGACCAGGGCCAGCGAGATGCCCGTGTTTCCGCTCGTGCATTCGAGGATGATCGAGTCCCGGTTGAGTTGTCCGCGCCGCTCGGCGTCCTCGATGACGTGCCGGGCGAAACGGTCCTTGATGCTACCGCTCGGGTTCAGGAACTCGCACTTGGCGTGGATGGTGATCCCTTCCTCCCGAAAACGGAGCGGCACCAGCGGCGTGTTGCCGATCAGGGAAAGCACCGGCGCGGCGGCGGATTCCGCCTCCGGCCCGGCGGTTCTGGAATCCGCCGGCGCAACAGATTGGTCGGGTTTCATGACGCCTCCGAATCGAGGCCGTTCGCCGCCGCCGCACAAGCCATCTCTCTGCCTCCGCCGCGCCCGCGCGTCGATTATTACTTTCGGCCTATGGGCAGCCACCTCGGCAAGCGTTAAGCTACGCTGCGCCGCGCCGGTCCTTTCGTCCGTCAGCCCCATCAAACCGTAACTTATTCCCATGACCACGCCCCCATCCGTCCTCCGACGTGTCCGAGGCTGCGCCCTCGGCCTTGCCCTGACCGCCGTTGCCGGCTTCGCCCAGTCCAACGGCAGTCCGTCCGCCGCCGGGAGCGGCGCGTCGCCGGCCGCCACCACCACGCCGGCCATCAAGCTCGAGGCCGTCAACGTCCTCGGCTCCCATATTCCCTCGACCGACATCGAGGGCATCTCGCCGGTCACCAGCATCAGCCAGGGCTACATCCAGGCCTCGGGCTTCCTCAGCACCTCGGAACTGCTGAACAGCTTCGCCCAGATCTACTCGGGCGCCGGCGCCGGCCGGGGCAGCGTGCCGAACATGGACAACCCCGCCTCGGGCACGACCTCGTTCGCCTTCGACTTCAGCACCTACGCGCCCGACATCGGCCAGAGCGGCGTCTCCGGCGTCAGCCTCGGCGGCCTCGGCGGCGCCGACACGCTGGTCCTGATCAACGGCCGCCGCGCCCCGACCTCCGCCATCGGCAATGAAACCAACAGCACGAACGCGAGCTTCTTCGACGTCGCCACGATCCCGATCGGAATGATCGACCACATCGAGATCCTTCCCAGCGGCGCTTCCGCCATCTACGGCGCCGACGCCGTCGCCGGCGTGATCAACATCGTGCTGAAGAAACACTACACCGGCACCGAACTGAGCACCACCTACAAGACCTCCCAGCACGGCGGCGGCACCGAGTACGGCGCCACGCTGAGCAGCGGGATGCGCCGCAACCGGTTCGACGCGCTGGTGATGCTCGATTACCACCGCTCCGACGGCCTGCGCGCCTCCCAGCGCCCGTTCTCCGCCTCGGCCAACCACACCGCCCAGGGCGGCTCGGACCTGCGCCTGACCTATGGTTTCCCCGCCACGGTCGAGTCCGTCTCCAGCGGCTTCTTCGGCGCGCCGCCCTTGAACGGCGTGACCGACGCCAACGGCAACCCGGTCACGATCGCCTTCGTGCCCACCGGCCAGGACGGCACCCACCTCACGCCCTCGCAATTCATCGGACTCACCACGCCGACGGGAAAGTACTATCCCTACACCTACAACCCGCGGGCCTTCGATCCGGCGCCCTACATCTCGATCCTGCAGCCTTCGCGCGAGACCGGTGCCCGCGTGCACCTCGACTACACGCTCAAGAACGACATCAAGCTTTACGCCGAAAGCACCTTCAGCCGCACCACCAGTCACTTTGACACCACGCCCCCTTCCTTCTCCCCCGGCGGCGGGTTCAGCTTCGGACCATCGATCGTCGTGCCCGCGTCGGATCCGGACAATCCCTTCGGGCAGGCCGTCACCATCGGCATGACCGACATCAATTTCGGCCCGCGCGTGCAGAGTGTCCGCACCGACGCGTTCAGCTACCTGGCCGGCGCCCAGGGCAAGATCGGCCAGAACTGGAACTGGGACGCGTCCGTCTCCTATGCCGTGCAGCAGTTCCGCCAGGAACAGACCAACCTCGACATCAACCTGATCAACGCCACGTTCAGCAACCCGAACGCGAGCCAGCGCTACAATCCCTTCGTCGGCGAATTCTCCGCCTCGAACGCCGCGCTCTACCCCAGCCTCACCCACATGGACACGGTCGAGGGTTTCTCGGGCCTGGGGATCGCGTCGGTCGACATCAACGGCCAGCCCTTCGAATTGCCGGGCGGCAAGCTGGGCACGGCCTTCGGCGCCGAGTTCGACGACGCCTCCAACCACAGCACCACCACGACCGACCTGTTCTACGACCAGAGACCCTACACCTCCCAACACCGGAACTCCTACGCGGTGTACGGCGAGGTCGCCGTCCCCCTCTTCGGCAAGCCCAACCGCCGGACGTTGTTCGACCGCCTCGACCTGCAGCTGGCCGGACGCTATGACGCCGCCGGTCCCTTCCACAAGGCGACGCCCAAGGCCGGCTTTGTCTGGGAGCCCGCGCGCTTCCTCATGCTCCGTGGCACTTATTCCCAGGGTTTCCGCGCCCCGTCGCTGACTGAATACGACCTGGCGCCCATCTTCTACTCGCCCGGCCAGCTCACGATCGTCGATCCGTTCCGCCTCAACAATGGCAAGCCCGAGACGAACAACAACTTCACCGAAGAGCAGGGCTCCAACCCGAACATCCAGCCGGAGACTTCGGACAACTACGGCACCGGGTTCGTCATCTCGCCCCCGTTCCTCAAGGGCCTGAGCTTCGGCGCCGACTACAGCCTGATCAAACAGCGCGACATCATCCAGAACCTGAGCGACCAGCAGATCGTGAACAACGAGGCCGCCTTCCCGGGGCGCGTGGTCCGCGGCCCCATCCCGGCCGGCGACACCAACCCGGTCGGACCGATCACGTTCATCGACGCCCGCATGGCGAACTTCGGCACCATCAATTCCTCCCAGATCACCTACCACGTCGACTACACCCTGCCCTGGCAGCAGCTGGGCGCGTTCACGCTGCATGCCAGCGTCGTGCGAACCCTGACCTTCCAATACGAACTGACGCCCGGTCAGCCCTATCAGAGCCAGATCGGCGACACGGCCGCTCCGCCGGTCTGGAAGGGCGTGGGCAACCTGCGCTGGCAGCGGGGCAACTGGACCGCGATCCTCTTTGCCTACTACACCGGGCCGTTTGGATCGAACGCCTCCAACAATGCCCTCGACTACGAGCCCGGCTTCCTCGTGGTCCACGAGCCGTCCTTCACGACGTTTGACCTGAACATCGGCTACCAGTTCAGCCGCCCGATCTGGCACGGCTACGGACGGAACCTCCGGGTCGCCCTGGGCGTTCAGAACATCGGCGACAAGTATCCGCCGTTTTCGAACAGCATCTTCGGCTACGACGGCAACTACAGTCCGCTCGGACGCTCGTTCACCCTGCAGTTCACCTTTCCACTGTAGGAGGCGCGGCGGGCGCCCCGATCCGGTGAAATCGCAGCGGCGGTAGCAACGGCCCGCCGGAGGTCGGGGCCCACCGGTGCACATTCGATTGCCGGGTCCGGAGTCTCCTGCCGATTCCCGCTCCCGTGCACCCCGCTCTCCGAGCGGGGGTTGCCATCGTCGCACCGCGGACATCGCCCCGTCGCGGCAAACAGGGAGCCGTGAGCGCCGTGACCGCGCGCCGGCCGTACGCCCGCGCGCTTCCCGTCACGACGTTATCCCGACTGTGAAACCAGACCGGCGGCCACCCGACCGCTCCGTTGCTCAGGCCTTGTGCGCCGGCTGCAGCTTGAGCGCCGGCACCGGCGGCGCATTGGGATCCGGCAAATGGTTCGGGTAGTCGGCCAAGTCCACCTTCACGCCGGCGTTGGCCAGCGCGTGTTCGAGGCGGTGATCGCCCGGCCCGTCGTAACCCACAATCACGGCCACGATCCTGCCGTCCTTGCCGATGACGAACTGCGTGGGAATTCCTTCCACGCCGTAAAGCCGATGGGAGACCCGGTTGGGTCCGCGTCCGGCCGAGTCGAAGG
>JBJKRV010000028.1:0-6969 GCA_046704465.1 Opitutaceae bacterium
CGATGAAGGTCACCGACAACGACCTGCGCGCGCTGGCCATGGCCCGCGCGAACGCGGTGCGCGATTATCTCGTCAACACCGGAAAGATCGCCGGAGATCGCCTGTTCCTCGCGCAACCGTCGCCCAAGCCCCCGCCGAAGCAGAGCGCGGGTCCAAAGGTCTTCCTCGAACTGCAGTGACGGCCGGGCGGTCCGGGCCCGCCGACGAACCGCCTCATCCCGTTTCCGTCCGCCAGATGGACAGCCGCGAACAATTGCGCGCCGCCATCCGCGCCCAGTACGCCCGCGATCACGCGGAGCTGGGCGGGGCCGGCACCACGCGCCTGCTGGAGGAGGCCCGCCGCTGGGACCTGTCGCCGGCCGTCCGGGCCGGCGGCGTCCTCGTCTTTCCCCACGCCGGGGTGAAGGACTGCGGCCATCACGTCGCCGCGGTGGTGCACGCCTGCCTCGACAGTGGCGTGGAGCGGGTCGTGGTGATCAGCGTCCTCCACGCTTTCACCGACGAGATGGAACAAGCCCGCATCCGGGTCAGCCGCGGCGGCGACCCGGCGCGCGAGGAACAGTGGGGCATCCAGGGGCCGGGGCTCGCCGGTCCGGACACCTGGCGGGGCGATCATGCGCTGACCAGCTGGCGGCACTTCTGGGCCGCGGAGACGCGCCGCCGGGGGGTGCGTGGGCCGGAGGTCGTCGAGCGCTATCCCTGGCTGGCGGGAGGGGATCCCGGGCGGCTGCCCGGCATCGACGAGCTGGCGCGCCAGTGTGAGGGCGCCGCGGTGGTCGCCACCGAGGACGCGTATCACCACGGCCTGGGTTACGGGGATCCCGGGTTCGTGGCCCGCGCGCCGCACGAAGGCGGACTGGACCTGGCCAGGCGCAGCATCGAGAAGGGCATCGGCGTGCTCGCGGCCGGCGATTATTGGGGGTGGCACCAGCACTGCGTCGTCGCCAAGAGCGACGCCCGGGATGTCGGCGCCGTCTTCCGCTACGTCCGCGGCCCGATCACCGGACGCATCGTGGATCTGACCTGCTCGGATTCCGCCGCGCTCTACCGGGCGCCCCCGCCGACCTGGGTGGCCGCCGCCTTGGTGGAGTGGACCAGGGTGTGAGGCCGCATCGCGGCGCTCGTCAGGGCGCCCCAACGGCGGCCGACGCAGGCCGGCCGGCACTTTGGATTGGACGCGCCGCCGCCCCCGGATTCATCTTCCGCCCCGGATGAAAGCGCACACGGAGATCGAGCAGGCAGTTCACTCGATCTTCGGCTTCATCCGCCGGACCGCCGAGCACACGCGGACGGGCCTCTGCTGGACCACGATCGACTACTATAACAAACCCCATCGGGCCATTTCGGTCTTCAACGGGGTTGGCGGCATCAGTCTCTTTCTGATGGAAGCCTATCGCAGCCTCGGGCTGGTCGACGCGCCCGAACTGGCCCAGGGCGCGATCGACTGGTGCGCCGCCTTCCGAAGGCGCCACCACAAGCGGGGCCTGCATTTCGGCAAGACGGGGGCAGCCCTGGCCGCTCTCCACAAGTCAATCGTGCTGGGCGAGCGCACGCTTCCGAAATTCAGCACGGCGAATGCCGCCGTGATCCTCAAGGAGCCGCCGGGGCCGATCACGGACCTCCTCGGCGGCGAGGCGTCGAACGGGCTCTTCCTGCTCAAGCTGTGGGAGCGCTCCCAGGACAAGGCGCATCTCCGCGGCGCCGAACGCTGCGCCGCCTGGATCTCGCGCCAGATGATTCGGGACCAGCGCGGCACGCATTGTCCGATCGATCCCGAAGGCCGGCTCGGTTTCGAGCCGCATTCCTATCTCGGTATCGGCCATGGCCAGGCCGGAATCGCCCACTTTCTCGCCCTCCTGAGCCGGGCCTCCCGCCAGGAGCGCTGGGCCACCCTGGCCCTGGAGTTGTTCGACACGATCACGCGGTACGCCCAGCCGGCGCAGGGCGGACTCAACTGGCCGGTTCGCATCGGGGATAGCAGCCTGCCCCGCTGCCAATGGAGCCACGGCGCGGCGGGAATCGGCCTCGCTTATCTCACCGCCTATCGCGTCTTCGACCAGCCCCGCTTCCTGGAGATCGCGATCCAGGCCGCGACGGCCACCCATGGCTACGGCGATTTCCGTCACAACTACACGCAATGCACCGGCCTGGCCGGCGGCGGCGAACTGCTGCTCGAGGTCTATCGCGCCACCGGCGACCCCCGGTGGAGGCGGCGGGCCCTGGATTTTGCGACGCAGTGCCTCGCCTATCGGGAGTCGACCGCGGCCGGTGACGCCTGGCCCACCGACGCGCCGGCCTTGTACTCGGCGGACTTCGATTACGGCGCCGCCGGCGTCGGCCATTTCTTCCTCCGGGTCCTCTCCGACGGGGCGATCGCCATGCCGCTGATGTAGCCGCGAATGCCGGGAAAATTCGGCTCACCGGACACCGATCCCCTCGCCGCGAGGCGCCCCGAGCCAAGGTCACCAGCCTCGTTTTCTCCCCGCCCGCGCCGCCATCCGTCTCATTGTCTCGGGATGCCCCTGGGAAACTTCCGGGTGGACGGATCCATGACGTCCCAGGGCTGGGCGTCCTCGACGAACGTTTCGAATTGGGCAACGAAGATGCCCGGGGCGTCCAGGCTGGATGCCACCACCCCGATGATACCACGCTCCGGATCTTCCGCCCCGGTGAGCCGCGATCCGCACTGCGGGCAGAAACCCCGCAGATTGTGTCCTCCGCGCTCACTCGGCGTGGCGTAATGCCGGATCGCGCCGCGGGTGACACGAAAGGCGGCAAACGGGAACACCACCGCGGGCACGTACGGTCCGCCGGTCGTTTGCTGACAATCCCGGCAATGGCACTTCACCATGAGCAACGGCTCGGCGCTGCTTTCATATCGCACCGCGCCGCAGACACAGCCTCCGGTTATCGGTAGATTCATGGGATTGACTCGCTCGAGGTTTAGCCCGTCGGGATGGTTGTGCCTCCAGGCAGTTGTTGACCGGTCAGAATTCGTCGTCGGCGCCTGGCCTCGCGGCCACGGCATCCTCCGCCATCCGTTCCCATTGGCAGGAAAGATCGCGATGATCAAGGCCCGGGTCCGGACGGTGGTGTGTCAGTTGGGTGGAACCGGAGCTCCGCGCCGGTTCAAACCCGCTCGGATCGGGTCCCATCCGAACACATTGATGTAAACTGATAGGCTACCGTCCGGACGGGTGGCATCCAACGCGTTTGAAAATCCGGGCGCTTGGCGCTTCTTGTCCTGCAACATGCGTCGGCGCGCCAGGCTGATTCTCGATACGATCCTGCTGGGTGTCATCGGAGCGTTGGGCGCGCAGGTCTTCACCTGGCTGCTCCGGTTCTCGCAGGAACTCTTTCTTCACCGCATCGCCGGCTACCACCCGCCGTCGCTGCCGGCCGAAGGCGGCCGCCTCCTTCCGGCGACCGGCCCCAACGCCTGGTGGCTGGTGCTGGTGGCGATCGGGCTCGGCGGACTCCTCTCGGGCTGGCTCATCTACACCTTCGCGCCCGAAGCCGAGGGCCATGGCACCGACACGGCCGTGCGCGCGTTTCATCGCCAGGGAGGCCGGATCCGCCGGCGGGTGACTCCGCTGAAGATCGTCGCCTCGGCCATCACCATCGGCTCCGGGGGCGCCGCCGGACGCGAGGGGCCGACGGCGCTGTTCAGCGCCGGCTTCGGCTCAATCTACGCCGGCATGACCCACCGCTCCGACCGGGACCGGCGGCTCCTGGTCCTGATCGGCATGGCCGCGGGGCTCTCGGCGATCTTCCGCTCGCCGATCGGCACCGCGATCTTCGCCGTCGAGGTGCTCTACAGCGACATGGAGTTCGAATCGGAGGCGCTCGTGTACACGATGCTCGCCTCGGTGATCGCCTACGCGGTGAACGCGCTGTTCGTGGGCTGGGAGCCGCTTTTCCAGGTGCCCGCCGCCCTCGAGGTCACGCGATTCGTCGACTACGCCTGGTACATCCTCCTCGGCCTCGCCAGCGGTGTGGCCGGCGCGTTCATTCCGGAGGCGTTCTACCGCATCCGGGATCTGTTTCACCGGATCCCGATCCCGGACTGGCTCAAGCCCGCCCTCGGCGCGCTCGGCGTCGGCCTGCTGGCGCTCGTCCTGCCCCAGGTCCTGGGCGGCGGCTACGGCTGGATGCAACTCGCGATCGACGGCCGGCTCGCGCTCTCACTCATGCTCGCCCTGATGGTCGGAAAGCTCCTGGCCTTCGCCCTCACCGTCTCGTCCGGAGGTTCCGGCGGCGTGTTCGCCCCCACCCTCTACGTCGGCGCGATGCTCGGCGGCGCGCTCGGCCACTTGCTCCACCAGCCGCCCGCGGCGTTCGTCGTCATCGGCATGGCGGCGGTGTTCGGCAGTTGCGCCCGGGTCCCGATTGCGACGCTGCTCATGGTCACCGAGATGACGGGCGGCTACCACCTCCTCGTCCCGGCCGCGCTGGCGGTGATGCTCGGGTTCATGGTCCAGCGCCTCGTCACCTCCGGGCTTGGCTTGAAATACGCCAGCCTCTACGAGGCGCAGGTCCGCCGGCCGGCGGATTCGCCCGCGCACCGCGCCGAGCACCTCCAGCGGGCGGTGCGGCTGCTCGGCCAGACCCGGAAGCTCGATCCGCGGGACCTCGGGCACATCGACCCCGGCGCCCTGCTCGGCTCCCGGGCGCCGGTCGAGATGGTGGGCGGCCGGCGGCTCTATCTCGGCACGATCGGCCGGCGCAGTCCCGCCGTGGGCACACTCGTGCACGACCGGTCCCTGGCGCCGGACCGCGAGGGCTGGGAGGTCGTCGCGGTCTTTCGGGACCAGGAGATGATCACTCCCGTCGACGACCACCGCCTCGTGGCGGAAGACCAGGTGCTCCTCGTGTGCGACCAGGAGGTGCTGCCGCTGCTCCGCCAACGGATCGAGCCGCCGCGCCGGGCCCGAAGCCGGGCCGTCGGTTAACCTTTGACGGCGTCGGCGCCCCCCCCTATCAAGCCGGCCTCAGTCGCATGACGTTCTTCCGCAGTCTCCGATCCGGTCGCCGCGCCCCGACGCGCCGCCTCTCCCTCCTTTCCGCGATGTTGGCCGGGCTGGCGGCCTTCGCCCTCGCCGGCTGCGGTCGGCGCACGACACCCGCCGAGGCCGGGATCAAGACCCAGACGCTGCTTCTGGGCAATGCCGCCGAGCCCGCCACCCTCGACCCCCAGCTGGTCGACGCCTGGACCGACAGCAACATCGACTACGCGCTGTTTGAGCCGCTCACCTGGATCGATGCCAGGACCATGCGGGCCGTGCCCGCGGCCGCCAAAAGCTGGGACGTCTCGCCCGACGGGCTCGTCTACACCTTTCACCTCCGCCCCGACGGGCGCTGGTCGAACGGAGAGCCGGTGACCGCGCAGGACTTTGTGTTCTCGTTCCGCCGCATCCTCACGCCTGATTTTGCCGCCAGTTATTCCTACATGCTCTGGCCGATCAGGAACGCCGAGGCCTACAATGAGGGCAGGATCACGGATTTCTCCAAGGTCGGCGTGAAGGCGCTGGATCCCCTTACGCTGCAGATCACCCTGGCGCGCCCGACGCCCTACCTGCCCAGCCTGGCCTCCCACACCACCTGGCTGCCGGTGCCGCGGACCGTGATCGAGAAATACGGCCGCTTCGATCAGCGGGACACGGCCTGGACTCGCCCCGGCCATCTCGTGGGCAACGGCCCCTACACGCTCAAGTCGTGGATTCCCAACGCCCGGATCGTCGTGGACAAGAACCCGGACTATTGGGACGCCGCCCACGTCCGCCTCAACCGCATCGTCTTTTTCCCCATTCAGACCGGCGTGACCGAGGAGAACGCGTTCCGCGCCGGACAGCTCGACGTCACCTACGGCCTGCCGGTGGACATGATTGCCCCCTACCGCCGGAATCACCCGGAGGAACTGCGCCAGGGGAACCGGCTCGAGAGCTTCTACCTGTTCATCAACTGCACCCGGCCGCCGCTGAACAATCCCGTGCTCCGCTACGCGCTCTCCCTGGGCATCGACCGCACCGCCATCGCCCGTGACGTGCTGATGGGTGCCTACGAGCCCGCGCACGCCTACACCCCGCCCGACTGCGGCGGTTACACGCCCCGGGCCTCGGTGCCGGATGATTTCGCCGAGGCGCGCAGGCTGCTCGCCGAGGCCGGCTATCCCGGCGGCCGCGGCCTCCCGCGGTTCGACATCCTCAGTTACGACACCGACGTCTCCGTGCGCGTCCTCGAGGCGATCCAGTCCATGTGGGCCAATCAGCTCGGGATTCACGTCACGGTCAGCCGGCTCGAACAACGGACCCTGTTCGCCGACCAGAAGAGCGGGGACTATTCGATCGCGTTCTCCGCCTGGATCGCCGACTACGACGATCCGACCACCTTCCTGAACACCATGGTCACGGGCGGCGGCAACAACTGGGCCAAGTGGAGCGACCCGGCCTACGACCGGCTCATCAACGAGGCGGCCAACACCGCGGACAACCACCGCCGGCTCGAGCTGTTCCAACAGGCCGAGGCCATCCTGCTGAAGCAGGCACCCCTGATTCCCCTGTTCTACGGCAAACAGACCCACCTTCTGAAACCCTGGGTGCGCAACTGGCACGCATCGCTGCTGGGTTTCGTTCGCTTCCAGGACGTCTGGCTCGGAAAGCGCTGAGCCGGCCGCGGCGCCTCCCTCAAGGTGGAACCCGACCTCCGGGCGGGTTCGCCGCGTCGCGGTGTTCTGCAGCCTTTGGGCCGTCGTCGCGGTGCGAATGGCAAATAAGACGGACCCGCCTTTGATTTGAGGTGGATTCGCGACCGGGGCTCCGGTTTTCTGTCCGCCCTCATGCTCACCATCGCCGATGTCACGAAGGCCTACGGCCCCCGCGTGCTCTTCGAAGGGGTCTCCCTCTTCGTGGCGCGCACCGACCGTTTCGGACTCGTCGGCGCCAACGGCACGGGCAAGACCACCCTCTTCAA
>JBJKRV010000029.1:0-5790 GCA_046704465.1 Opitutaceae bacterium
GGCGTGCACCTGATGGTCGGACTGTCCAATTTCGCCTGGGGCACGCCGAAAGGCGTGCGCGAACAATTGGAGCAGGCGTACCTCACACTCGGGATGGAGGCGGGTCTGGATTTTGCCCTGGCCAACCCGGAGAAGTCGCCGGCCCCGCTGCCACCCGACGATCCCATGGTCGAACGGCTCCGCGAAGCCTTGACCCAAGGTCGCGCGAGCCCGGACGAAAGCCAGGAAATGGCCGGCTTCCGCCAGGCCGAGGCCATCATGGCCATCTGCCAGGCGGCAACGGAGGATGAAGAGTGAGCGATTCCCGGCCGGTGTCATCCGGCTTCGTCATGATTCCGACCGCGACCCGCGAACATCCGGTCTGGCTTCACGTCGGCACGCTGGTGGATGGAACGTCGACCGTCCCGGCCCGCGACGTGCAGGTGGTCTACGACGGCGAGGCCATCCGGTTTGTCGGTCGCGATGGCGCCGGTCCGCCGCCGGAGGTGCTGCGGCCGGGGCAACGGCATCCTGACGTGGACGCGCCGGAGAGCACGATGCTTCCGGGCCTGATCGATGCGCACGCACACCTTTTCCTCGAGGGAGGCGAGCTCGATTCCGCCAGGCGCGCGGCCTACCTGAAGCTGACGCCCGCGGAGTTCCTGGCGGAGGCCTCCGGACGCCTGGAGAAGCTGGTCCGGCTGGGCGTGACCGGAGTCCGCGACGCCGGCGACAAGCACGGCGTGGGGCTGGCGCTGAGCCGGCGGTGCGTGGGCGAACCCCGGCCGCTTATGCCTTATGTGGACAGCCCGGGTGCCGCGATCCACCACCGCGGCCGGTACGGGAGCTTCATGGCGGAGCCGGCGGAGGATTTCGAATCGCCGGCGGCAGCCGTCGAGGCGCGCGTCCGGGCAGGCGCCGATCGCATCAAGCTGATCGCGACGGGCATCATCAACTTCCAGAAGGGTCGCGTCACGAGCGCGCCGCAGATGAGCACCGCCGAGATCGCGGGCTATGTCGCGGCTGCCGGGCGGCTCGGCCGCCAGACCTTCGCGCACGCCTCGGGCGATACGGGCATCGATCCGGTGATCGAAGGCGGCGTCGACTCGGTGGAACACGGATTCTTCATCCGCGACGACCAACTGGCAAGGATGCGGGACCGGCGGACCGCCTGGGTGCCGACGTTCGTGCCGGTGCAGAAGCAGGTCGATCATGCCGACGTCATGGGTTGGAATTCGGAAGTGATCGGCCACCTCCGCGGCATGTTGGAGCGGCACGCGGCGAGCCTGGCCCGCGCCCACGCGATGGGCGTGATCATCGTCGCCGGCAGCGACGCCGGCTCCTGCGGGGTGGCCCACGGGTTCGGCTTGCTGGATGAGCTGGAGTTGATGGAGCGCGCCGGGATGCCGGCGATCGCAGTGATCAACGCGGCCACGGGCGCGAGCGCGGCGCGGTTTGGCTATCGGGAGGCGATGGGCAGGATCGCGCCCGGTTGCCGCAGCCGATTCATCCTGACGCGTTTCTCTCCCTTGGAGACGGTGGCGAACCTACGTCGTCCGCGGGTGGTGATTTTCGACGGGACGGTGCTGGGGGGTGGGGCGTCCGTCGACGCAAAAGGATTGTAGGCGGCGCAACGGTGCCTTTGGGTAGCGCCGGCCGGCCGGTTTCTCGGCGGCCGCCAGCGAATGAAACCGACCTTGATGGAAGCGTTGAGCCGTCGCCGCCTCGTGTGCGACGGGGCCATGGGCACGCAATTGATGCTCGCCGGACTGGAGCAGGGCGCCTGTGGCGAAGCCTGGAACCTGACGCACCCGGACCGGGTGCTCGCGATCCAGCGACGGTATGCGGAGGCGGGCGCCGATTGTCTGATTACCAACACATTTGGCGGCAGCCGGCTGATGCTAAGGCGACATGGTCACGACGGCGAGGTGGTCGCCATCAACCAGGCGGCCGTGGCCATCGCCCGCCGGGCGTTTGGTGATCGGACGGGATTCGTGCTCGGTGACATCGGGCCCCTGGGTGCGATCCTGGAGCCGTACGGCGATCTGACTGTGGCCGAAGCGCAGGCGGCGCTCGAGGAGCAGGCCCGGGCGCTCGTGGACGCCGGTGTCGATGCGATCATTATCGAGACCCAGACCTCGCTGGAGGAGCTGGGCGTGGCGATCGACGCCGCCAAAACGGCGGGCGCGGCGTGCATCATCGGCTCCCTGGCATACGACCTGTCGCTGGACCAGACCTTCTACAAAACGATGATGGGCGTGGCGCCGGAGCAGGCGGCGGAGTTCGCCGTCGAGCGCGGCGCGCACATCGTGGCCCTGAATTGCGGCACGGGCATGGACATGGCTGGCGCCGCGCAGGTCGCCCGCATTTATCGCAAGCACTGCGACCTGCCGGTCATGGTGCAACCCAACGCCGGCCAGCCGTCGCTGGAGAGCCTGAAGGTGGTCTACCGGCAGACGCCCGCCGACATGGCCCGCGACGTGCCCGAAGTGCTCGCGGCCGGCGTGGGCATCATCGGCTCCTGTTGCGGCAGCACGCCGGAACATACCCGCGCGATTCGCGAGAAGGTCGACGCGTTCAACGGCGCGGGGTGACGAAATCCGGCCGGATCACAGTTGCGGCGGGTTGGGTTTGATTGGCGGCGCCCAAGAATTTGCGCCGACCGCGCGCAGTTTACGTCGGTAGACCTTTTCGTTGCAGGTCGCGTAGAGCACATCGAACTTCGGGCCGCCGAAGCAGAGGTTCGTGATCCGGCCGTTGGGTGTGGGGATGATCGCGCCGACCCGGCCGGCCTGGTCGCAGACCTGGATACCCAGTCGTGTGGCCACAAAGATCAGTCCATTTCGGCCCACCTTGAGGCCGTCGGCGAAACTCTGATCCTCGGTGTCCGGTTCGTGGAGCCAGCAATAGCGCTGCTTGTCGACCAGCGTGCCGTCCGGCCGGACGACGTAGCTGTACACCCAGTGCGAACGGTAGTCGGCGACATAGAGCAACGACTGGTCGGGCGAGAGCGTCACGCCGTTGGTGTAACGCAGCCCGGAATCGACGACCTGCTTCGTGCCATCAGGCCGGATCAGCCAGACCCTGCTCGGCTCGCTCGTGGAGCCGCCGGGCGGATTGGTGACATAGATGTTGCCGTTATGAGCGACCACCAGATCGTTGCCGGCGATGCCGGCGGCGACGACGTTCGCCCGCCCGTCGGTGTCGTAGGCGAGAATCTGTTGCGTGCCGGTGGCAACGGCGTACAGGCGACCGTCGGGTCCGAAGGCCTGGCCGTTGGCACGTTTGGTGTCGGCGAGGTATTCGAGCGGCCGGCCGCCGGCGTCGATCCGATAGGCCTTGCTGGCGGGAATGTCGGTGAAGAAGACCTCACCGCGGGCGTTGGCGGCCGGACCCTCGGTCAGGCGGTACCCGTCCCCCACGAGTTGCCAGTCCTCGCCGGGAATGAGAAGGGCGGCCAGCGCCGCGTTTCGCGTCGGTGCAACTGGAGTCACCGGCTTCGGCCAGTCCTTCCAGAGCCAGCGGATGGCGTCCGGAAAGACGGCGGTGCCTTGCCGGCCGTCGTGTCCGCCTTCGCCCCAGACATGATTTACCTCGTAGCCGGCGAAGGCGAGCGCCCGCTCCATCATCTGGTTGGCCATCCACCAGTCGCCGCCCAGGTGGTTGAGGTCGCCGCTTCCATCCTGAAGAAAGATGCGGAGGCGCTTGGGCTCGGTTTTGCGGATCAGCGTCGGGTAGCGGTCGCCGCCGCGCAAGCCGACGTAGGTGCCGATCGCGGAGAACACGCGGCTGAATGCATCCGGGCGTTCCCAGGCCGCGGTGAACGCACAGATCGCGCCGCTGCTCGAGCCGCCAATGGCGCGGTCGTTGCCGGAATGCGACAGGCGGATGGGTCGCCCGTCGGGCGTGGACTTCGTCTCGACAAACGGCAGCAGCTCTTCGAGCAGGAAGCGGGCGTAGGCGTCACCCAAACCGTCGTATTCGTAACTGCGGTTGAAGCGGCTGAGCGCACGTTGGGGATCAGCAGGCTGCACGACCCCGGGGGTCACGAACACGCCGACGATCACCGGCAGCTCGCTTCGGGCGATGAGGTTGTCGAATACGACCGGCGCGTTCCACTGCACACCGTCCTGGTTGACGTAAACGCAGGCCGGCTGCGAGGGGTTGTATTGTCGGGGGACGTAGACGGTCACCTTGCGGGTGGTACCGGGAAAGATCTTCGAGCCGGTGAATTCGAACGTGAGGAGGTCGCCGCGCGGCACGCCCGGCTGGACGACGGAGTCGGGATGCGGCGGATATTCGACGGCGGCACGGAGCACGGAGGGGAGAAGCCACAGGAACCAGCACAGCGCGACACGGTAGATGGAGTTCATGACGCATTGGGGGGAAGAAGCCATCATGGGCGGTCGCGCGCAGGTCTCAAACCTTTCGGGCCGGCCCCGGGGACGGCATCCGAGCCGGCCGCGGAGGGGTGTTTGCACGATGGGCACGCGGCACCTTCAGGCCGAGCATCGAGCCGACGAGACTGCCGGCTGCAAAGGCTGATTCCGGCCCGTCACGAGCGTGGGCTGCCAGATTGAGGATCCCATCGGATCCTCAATCTGGCAGAAAATGGGAACGGGTGCCGCGGAAGCCGGATTGGGCGGACTTCAGGATTGCGGATTCCCGGGCATGTCGTGGAGCTGATAATGCTCGTAATACTCGAGCGTGTGCGCCGGCTTGCCCACGCCCGGCGGCAGCGGCCGGTGCGAGAACGTCTGGAAATACAGCAGGCAGGCGTCGCGCCAGTGAACGGCTTCTTTCTCCTGAATGCCTAGCAGCGCGGCCACGTGGTACCAACGCGGTTCGTCAATCAGTCCCTTCAGCGACGCCCAGGTCGTCTGCCAGCCGCGCACGACGTCCACGCCGTGCTGGTAGTGCAGGCAGAGTTCGTCCCAGAGCGTGCGGCCCGACCGCATGCGATAGTCCCACGGCACATGGTGAAACCAGAGCAGGAACTTGTCGGGGCAAGTTGCCAGATTGGCGAAGCGATTGCCCACCTCGGGCGCATACTGGGCGACGGCGTCGGACCCCTTGGCCGTGCGGTCGAAGCCGATGCCGACGGCGTCGGCCCGGTGATAATAGGTCGGACACCAGTCCGGCCGGAGGTTGTTCACCCAAGGTCCCGGCCCGTAGTGATGACCGGTGGCCATGAGGTGGGCCAGCCCCAGCGGCGTCATGTAGTCGACCACCGCCTCGCGCGAGGAAAGCAGCATTTGGGTGATCGGCTTCACCACCCGCGGATCGTTGCCGAAGGTCATGCGTGTCCACTCGTCGGCGATCTGGGCCGAGCTGAGGTCGTGATTCCACGCCAGGCGGCCGAAGGCGTACCAGTTGGCCGCCGCCAGCGGATGGCCGCACCAGTCGCGGTCGTCGCCGGTATTGGCCACGCCCGCGATGCCGGTCAGGGTATGGTGATTGAGGCTGCCGTCGACGATACGGGCGACGGTCGACCCCGGGCCGTCCACGTACGTGTCCGAATCGAGACACTCCTTCCACATGGGCGCCAGATAGCAGAGTCCGGTCCCCTGGCCGGTATATTCCTGGGTGATCTGCAACTCCAGCATCTCCGGTGTGTGCGGCATGGCGCCGAACAGCGGATGGAAGGGCTCGCGCGGCTGGAAATCGAGCGGACCGTTCTTGATCTGGACCAGCACATTGGGCCGGAACTTGCCGTCGAGAGGATGGAATTCGTCGTACGCCTGTTTCGTCCGGTCGTCGGGCAGTTTCTGGCTGTAGACGAATGCGCGCCACATGACGATGCCGCCGTGC
>JBJKRV010000030.1:0-3791 GCA_046704465.1 Opitutaceae bacterium
CGGGCGAGGAGACGCCTGAGTTCGGCGCGCTCGTCCCTGCGCCTGTACCCCCACAAGTCTCGCGACGCGGGGGGGTCGAAGGGTGGCGCGATTTCCGCCCTGGCCAGCCAGCGTTGGGCGGCGGTCGTGTCGTTTTCGGTCGTCATTGGGCGGGGCAAGGAATCGCGACGAGGCAAACTCCCCGAGTCATCGGCGGATCCGGGACCCCACCGGACCTGCCGAAGTGGGCCGGAGCAGGCGTTGATCTGGAACCAATCATGGTGGATCAGCGGCCGGGGGTTGTCCATCCCTGGTGGAGGAATGGCGCGCCCCGACCGGAACCCGCCGCCTTGAGCAGCAGGAACTGCTGCCGCTCCCTCCGCCGGGCCGGAAATGGGGGCTTCGAATCGGAAGCTGCGCCCCGAATGCCGCCGGGTGCTGGCCACTGCTCGCAAGCGGATTGATCAGGAGGGGACGCAGGAGGAGGGGAATGTTCGTACTCACCCAGGCCGGCCTTGATTATTGCGCCGCTCATCGGGAGCAAATCGATGCGTATGCCGCCCTTCATTCCGGGCCGGGCCGATGAGCCGCCTCGGCTCCAGCCGCCTGTGATAGCCTGCCCATAGCCAGCCGAATCGCTCAGTCCGGAAATCAAGGCGGTCTCCCTTGCGTCATTCCACCTGCCAGCCCCTGTCGGCGCATCGGCGCCCTCGGCGGGCGAATGGGTTCTTCTCCAGTCATGGAATCTGCGTCATGAAAACGTCCCTCTCAGCGAACATTCTGCGAGCCGCCCTCTTGACGGCGACTTTCGCGTTCAACGGCTGTGTCGTTCACCAACTCTCGGCGGAGAATCGGGCGACCGGCCAGCCGCAAGAAACCTTCGGCGGAGAGGAGAAGATGTGAGAACGCAATCGGTCAGATATTTCGGCGTGCTCATGGCAATGCTCGTCGGCCTTGGCCTCGCAGGCTGCCAGTCAGTGTCCGGTGGGAAGACCATCGCAACGGAACGATTCGGCCGTCGGCCGACGCTGGAGCAGGCATTGGAGTATGCGAGGACGGTTGTGCTCGTAAGGCGGGTCGTACACGACAACCAGATCGACTCGTATGTGAAAGAAGTCTGGCGATGGGGCACGGGAGCAGGGACGTTGCCTCCGGCTGGTTCCAGTTATGGCATGCCCATGCCTTACGACCCGCGCCTGCGGTTTCCGGAGCGGGATGCGATTGTCTTTGAGTTTGGGGCGAACCGACCCAAGGGATTGCCGACTGGGTGGCGGATACCGGTTACTCGGGAGGGGCTGGTGCCCATGTTCGAAAAGGTGACCTATGAACGAGCGGGGTTGAGGTGGATCGGTGATGCCGATACCGTAGGCTATGCGGTACGGGAGCCGATGACCGTGGACGAGGTGCGAAAGGCGGTTGAGAACACGAAACCAAAGCTGGAAAAGGCGAATCCTGCGGATCGACACGGCTGAGGGGGCCGCGATTCCCGTCTTGTGAGCGCATGGCAGGCCAGGCCCCCGGGCGCAGGCCTACCCTGAGGGCAACGCCAGAACGCGAGCGCAGGCATTATGAGGGCAGGACGGCGGGTTCCAGCCGCTCACTGCCCGCCCGGACCCAGCCGTGGATTCAGCTGCATCGCCCGCTCCAATTCCTGACGGGCCTCCTCCGACCGACCCGCCCGCGCCAGGGCGATCGCCAAGTTGTAGTGCAGGTCGCCGTCATCCGGTTTCAGGCGGACCGCCGCCTTGAACTCGGCGATGGCCTCCGGCAGGCGGCCGAGTTGGAGGAGAGCGATCCCATAGGCATTGTGCAGGGTGTAGGAGCCGGCTTCGTGCCGGAGCACCACCTGGTATTGCTGCACCGCGTCCGCATACCGGCCGGTGGCGCAGAGGTCCGCGGCGAGGTTGATGTGGGCCGGACCGAAGTTCGGATTGAGGTCGAGGGCCCGCTCGTAATGCGTGATCGCCTCCGGCACGCGGCCCAGCCGGTCCAGGACCTTGCCGAGGCCGTACTCGTACTGGGGATAATTCGGATCGATGCTCAGCGCCTTCTCGTACCGGGGAATCGCCTCCCGGTAGCGGCCGACGGCCACGAGCGCGTCGCCGAGATCGCAATAGGTCTCCGCCGCCCCGGGGTTCTCGCGGATTGCGGCCTCGAGCTGGGGGATCGCCTCGTACGGGCGGCCGGTCGACACCAGCAGCACGCCGAGGTTGGTGCGGGCCATCCAGCAGTCGGGGTTGCGCGCAATCGTCACGCGGTAGAGCGTCTCGAGGTTCCGGTACATGCCGCACTGCCTCCAGCTCAGGACCCCGAGCACGACCAGCACGGCGCCCGTCGCGACCCGCCAGACCGCCCGCCCCGACTTGAATGCCGGCGCCCGGGCGGCTCCGAGCGCCGTCCATCCCGCCGCCACCGGCACGAGGATCCCGAGGCAGGCCACGTACTGGAAGTGATCCGCGACAAAGGAATACCGGAACGGATAGGCGTTGAAGAACCCGAGCGCGGGAAACAGCGTGCCGGCAAAGAACAGGAAGCCCGCCACCAGTCCGCGCTTGCTCCCTCCGGCAGCGATCCAGCGCCGCGCCAGGACCGCCACGAGGATGAGAACGCCGACCGGGAACAGGTACTGCCAGGCCGCGTGCGGGTCGATGGTCCACCGCGGATAGATGAAGGTCAGGTCGGTGGGCCAAACGAGCTTTCCCAGATAGAAGACGATCGCCCGGCCGGCCAGGAGGCACCGCTGCAGGAACGTGAGGATGACCGTGACACCGGTGATGGCCATCATCCGCCGTTCGACCCAGGAGGTGAGGCACCCGGCCGCGATTCCGGCCACGAACCACGGCAGCAGCGGCAGGACATCGCGCCGCCAGGACAGCCGGCCCCGCCACCACCACGCGATGACGAGCAGGGCCGCCGGCAAGGTCGCTGTCACGGTCTTGGTGAAGAGGGCCAGGAGGAAGAGCCCGCTTGCGAGCCAGTAGAGCCGGTCGCGGCCCGCCCTTGCAGAGTTCGGGGCCGTCGCGGCTCCCGAGTCGTCCGGGAGACCTTCCCTCCAGATCAGCCAGGCCAGCGCCGCCAGGAGATAGAACACGGTCGACAGCGTGTTCTTCTGCTCGGAGATCCAGGCGACCGACTCCACGCAGACCGGATGCAGGGTGAAGACAAGCCCCGCCAGTTCCGCTCCCCCGATCTTGAGCCGGCGCAACAGCACCACCACCAGGCAGGCCGCCAGCGCGTGCAGCAGCACGTTGAGCAGGTGATAACCCAGGACGTGATCGCCCCAGAGGCGATGCTCCACCCAGAACGCGGTGTGCAGGACCGGATAGTATTGCTGCGTCGCCCCCACTTCGAACCAGATGCGCTCCAGACCATGCCACGATCGGAGCTCGGGCTTGGTCACGTGGGCGGCGTCGTCCCAGATGAACCCGCCGTGCATCGCGGGCAGATAGACGAAAATGGCCGCTCCGAAAATCAGAGCGAAGACTCCATAGCGTCGGGCCAGGGCGCGTATCACCGGGCGGCGAACGTGACCGATACCGGGGCGGTTGGCCATCGATTTTGCGCTGAGGAGCGCGGTCGGCCATCGGCCCCGCCACCGACCGGGCTCCAGCCGGCAGATTCCAGCCCGACTGCCAGCAATCGGCGGTGGGTCAGTTTGGTGGAACCGGCGCTCCGCGTCGGTTCCAGCCCGCTCGGCCCCGCCACGGCGGCGGGGTCGGAAATCGGGCTCCACCCAAGACCATTGATGGAAACTGACCCATCACCCAACAATCGCTGAAATTGCGCCGCCCTTCCCTGCGTCTCAAGATCTC
>JBJKRV010000031.1:0-7194 GCA_046704465.1 Opitutaceae bacterium
CTACAACCCTGCCGACGTCGTCAACTACGACGACGGCCATCGGAATACCGACACCGATGCCATCTGTTCCGCCATCGCTTATGCCGCCTACATGGAGGCCTGCGGCCATCACGGCTACGTGGCGGCGCGGTGCGGCAACTCCAACGCCCGCATCGACGCGATCCTCGCCCGGTTTCACCAGCCGTTGCCGCTCTACCTGAGCGATGTCACGCCGCGGGTTCGCGACCTGATGGTCACGGACGTGGTTTCAATCTCCCAACGGGCCACCTGCGCGGAGGCGCTCGAACTGATCGAGGACCGCGACATCCGAATTCTTCCCGTCCTGGACCCGTCCTCCCGCCGGGTGGTGGGCACGGTGTCCATCTTCCAACTCGGCGGATTCTTCATCCCCAGGATCAGCGAACCCCGGCTCATGCGGAGGGTGCGGACGCGCCTGGCCGACGTGGCCCGGGCGCTCAAAGCCCGCGTCCTGCACTTGATCGACGAGGATGCCCTCGAGGAACTCTACGTCCGCATCGGGGCGATGGACATCCGGTCGTTTGGTCGTTTTTCGGACCAGGAGCACATCCCGGCCCGCCAGTCCGTCATCATCGTCGGCGACCGCTGGGATATCCAGCAGCGGTCGATCCAGATCGGCGTGCGGCTGCTCGTGGTGACCGGCAGCCTTCCGGTGGACGACGAAGTCGTCGCCCTTGCCCGCGCCCAGGGCGTCAGCCTGATCGTCAGCCCGTACGATTCGGCGACCACGGCATGGGTCGTCCGGACCGCCACCCATCTGGAGCCGCTGATTGACCACAAATTCGCCTCGCTTGACGCCGACACGCGCCTCTCCGACGTGCGTCGCAAGGTGGCCACCTCGCCCGCCCCGGCTTTCATGGTCGTATCCGACGACGGAAAGCTCGAGGGCGTGCTGACCAAGACCGACATTCTCAAACCGGTGCGGACGCGTCTCGCGCTGGTGGATCACAACGAAATGAGCCAGGCCGTGCCCGGCGCCGCCGAGGTCACGATTGCCGAGGTCATCGATCACCATCGCCTCGGCGCGCTCAATACCGCCCAGCCCATCCTCTTCATCAACGAGCCGGTCGGTTCCACCTGCACGATCGTGGCCGACCTTTTTCACCGCGACCACTTGGAGCCGACGCCCGACCTGGCCGGGATCCTGATGGCCGGCATCATCTCCGACACTCTCAACCTCAACAGCCCGACCTCGACGGAAAAGGACGCCGTGCTCCTGCGCTGGCTGGCGGGCATTGCCCAGGTGGAGGCGCGCGAACTCGCCGATTCGATCTTCAGCTCCGGCTCGGTCATTCTCGCGAATTCGCCGGACAAGGTCGTCCGCGCCGATCTCAAGATCTACCACGAGGAGGGCGCACCGTTCGCCGTCGCCCAGGTCGAGGAGCTTGGGTTCGGCAACTTCTGGGCCCAGGCCCGGGTGCTCGCGACGGCCTTGGAGGAACTGCGGGGGGCGGAGAATCTCGTGTTTGCGGGGCTCTTGGTCACCGACATCAACACCCAGAACTCGGTGTTCCTGGTCAAAGGCGATGCGGACGTGATCGGCCGCATTTCCTATCCCCATATCGAGCAGGATGAGATCTTCGACCTGCCGGGAATCGTCAGCCGAAAGAAACAGCTCATCCCCTATCTGACCGGCCTCCTCAAGGAGATGCAGGCCGAGGGCGCGACCCCGCTGCCCCGGAGCGGCGCCTGAGCGCGGCCGCCGAAGCCCTTCCGCCCCGCGATCTCAGCCCGCGGGTGCCGGCGGCGACCGCCGGTCGGCCAGCGCCTTCCGGACGCTCCGCAGCATTTCCTCCCCTGACATCGGTTTCTGCATCACCACGACCGACCCCAAAGTCTCGACCGGCGCGACGCCTTTCTCTGCGTCCAACATCCCGCTCATGACCACGATGCTGGCATCCGGATTGATCGCGCGGACCGCTGCGACCACTTCCGGCCCCTGCATCCCCGGCATGATCATGTCGGTCACCACCACGTCGATCTCCCCGGCCCGTTTCCGGTAGAGCTCGACGCCACTCATGCCGTCACTGGCTACGATCGGGCGGTAGCCATAAGTTTCCAACAGGGAGGAGGCGATCACGCGCACGCTTTCCTCGTCGTCGATGAGCAACACCACCTCTCCCCGGCCCGTCGCCCGGGCCATGGCCGTGGCCGGCGAGGTCGCACCGGTGGTGGTCAGGGCCGCGGGGAGAAACACCCGAAACTCCGTTCCAACCCCCACGTCGGTTGCCACCTCCACGAACCCATCGTGGCTCCTGACGATGCCCATCACCGTCGATAGCCCCAAACCCGTGCCCCGGCCGGGCTCTTTTGTGCTGAAGAAAGGATCGAAGATCCGGTCGACAATTTCCGCAGGGATGCCACCGCCCGTGTCGCGCACGCTCACCCGCACAAACTCGCCTGCCTTTGCCCCCGGGTGCGACCGCACGGCGCCCTCGTCGAGCGCGACATTCTCCGCCTGCAGGAGGAGTCGCCCGCCGTTGGGCATGGCGTCCCGCGCGTTGACGCACAGGTTCATCAGCACCTGGTGAAAGTGGGTGGCGTTGCCCATGATCGACCGCAGATCCTGCGGTGCCTGCAGGTCGATGGTGATATCCCGCGGCAGCGTTTCTCCCAGGAGCCGGGCCACGTCGCGCATGATCAGACGCGGCTGAAACTCGGCGCGCGCCCCTTCCGAGCCGCGAGCAAACGCCAGGATCTGCCGAATCAGGTCGGCCCCGTGCTGGGCACTGGTGCCCAAGACGTCCAACAGGCGCCGCATCTCCGGATCCGCCACCTTGAGATGCAGGAGTTCCAGGGACATCAGGATGGGAGCGAGCACATTGTTGAGGTCGTGGGCGATTCCGCCAGCGAGCGTGCCGAGGCTCTCCAATCGCTGCGCGCGCAGGAGCTGACTCTGCAGCGAGCGTTGTTCGGTGACGTCGGACTCGATGCACAGGATGTGCTTGGGACCGCCCCGATCGTCCCGCACCAGGGTCCACCGGGCCATGATGTCGAGAAAGCGGCCGCTCTTGTGAGACTTCCGGATCTCCCCCGACCATTCCCCATGCTCGAACAGGTGCCGCTTCGCCTCCACCATGGGTCCCGGATCGAGTCCCGGGGCCAGCAGATCGTCAATGCGACGTCCCAAAGCCTCGCCGGCCGCAAAACCGTAGATCCGTTCCGCCGAACGATTCCAGTACAGGACCCGGTCTTCGATGTCGCGGACGAAGATCGCATCCTGCGCCTTGTCGAGCAACTCGGCCTGGTCCCGCAGGCGTTGCTCCGCCACCCGGCGGCGGCGGTGCTCGTTCACTTCTTCCAAGGCGCGACGGACGCTGGCGGCCAACCGATCCACCTGATCCTTGACGACGAAATCGGTCGCCCCCTGCCGGAGCGCCTCGGCCGCGCAGTCCTTTCCCGCGGTTCCGGAGAAAAAGATGAGCGGCAGCTCGGGGCGCAATTCGCGAGCCAGCGCCAGCGCGGCCATCCCGTCGAATTCCGCCAGCGTCGAATCGGAAACAATGAGGTTGATGCCGGGCTCCGCCAATGCCGTCACGAAATCCGCCCGTGTCTCGACGCGCACGATCCGGCAGCCCGGCCAGTCCGGCTCCAGTGTGCGGCGAACGAGTTCGGCATCCGCCGGGTTATTCTCCACGAGCAGGATGTTCGGTGGAAACGGCGGTCGGGTGTACTTTGGCATGGCGATCGAAGAGTCGGTCAGCGGCAGGCCGCTCCGGGGCTGTCGCTTGGGCTCCCGGCCCGCGTGCGCGCACTGGTTTCTCGTCGGCGGAAACAAGCTTCCGCCGGCTGTCGCCGCCAGATGAGACGGGGGCTTTGTTTACCCGGTGAACATAACATCATAAATTCGGAATTATATGTTAATTAACAGGTTGCCGGGTTAACGCCGATCCACGGGCATGGTGGATGCGCATCCCGCCCGCTGGCAAACCAATACGTTCCTCCGCTCCCAGAAACCGGCGCGACGCCCGGTGGCCTACTCAATTTTGACTAGAAACGCACGTTGCCGCGGAGGGGGAGGGAAAGGGATAATAACGGCAAGCTCGTGGCGCGTATCCTCCTAATCGACGACGCGGAAGCCATCTTGGACGCAACTGGCACGATGTTGCGCTACATGGGCAATGAGGTCGTGACCTCCAGGACAGGCGAGGACGGCATCGAACATTACCGGCGGAAGCCCTTTGATATCGTGATCACGGACATGCGCATGCCGGGAATCAGCGGATCCGACGTGATTGCCGCGATTCGCCAGATCGATCCCCACGCCCGCATCATCGCCAGTGAGGGAAGCCTTTCCGCGGATCCCATGGGCTCCGGTGGCCCCAGACATATTCCAGGCACCAGCGGGCGCCTGCAGAAGCCCTACAGCGTGGACGCCCTCACCGCGGAGATTGCAAAGGTGATGGGGGGACAGGCCAAAGTGTAGCGCTGACACAGCTCATCCTCGCTGGACGGAATGCCAAACGGCGCTGCGCGCATCTTTCCGTCGGCGCATGACACCCCGGGCTGCTCCCCGCGCGTCATCGCTCACCACCGCAACCCCTGGTGCGCCATGTGGGAATCGAACCCACCTCCCAAGCTTGGGAAGCTCGTATTCTACCGATGAACTAATGGCGCGCTCAGGCCGCTGCCGGGGGATGAAAGCGATCCGGGCCGGTGTCGCAATCTCGAATTCGCGTCCGCGAAACCGGCCCGCTACGAGTAATCGCGCCGGCCGTCCAGCGCGCTCTTGAGGGTCACCGAATCGGCGTACAACACGCCGCCGCCACTCGGCAAACCGAAGCCGATCCGCGTCACCTTCGCCCGCGTTTCCGGAACCGCACTCACGAGATAGTGGCAGGTCGCCTCCCCTTCGACGTCGTTGGAAAGCGCCAGGATCAGCTCGTCGATTTCGCCCGCCTGCAGGCGCGCCAACAGGGGCCCGTAGTTCAGGTGCTCCGGACCGACCCCCTGGATGGGCGAAAGCTTGCCATGGAGCACGTGGTAGATTCCCCGGTAGGCGCCGGAACGTTCGATCGCCACCAGGTCGGGCACCTGTTCGACCACGCACACCACCCGCGCCAGGCGCTTTTCATTCGCACAAATCGCGCAAACATCGCCCTCCGCCAGATTGCCGCAGCGGGCGCAACGCCGGACGGATCCCGCGGCCTCCTGCAGCGCCGCCACCAGCTCGGGCAGGCGCTCGGGTCGCTCCACGAGCAGGTTGAGCGCGATGCGTTCGGCCGAGCGATAGCCGATGCCGGGCAGCTGGCGCAGGCGCTTCTGCAGATTCTCGAACGCGGGCGTCATCGGTCTTCGATATCGCGTTTCGAGCGCCGGATCGCCGCCTCCACCCGGAACTCAGATCCGGCGGGGCGCTTTCGCCTCATAGTCCCGGCATCTGGAACCCGGCCGTGACCTTCTGCATCTCGGCGTCATAAAGCTCCTTGGCCTGCTTCGAGGCATCCTGCATCGCCAGCAGCAGGGTCTCCTCGACCAGCTTGGGATCCTCCTTGAGGAATTCCGGATCCAGCCGGACGGCGAGGAACTTTCCGGAACCGCTGACCTTGATCGCCACGGCGCCACCGCCCGCGGTGATCTCGATTTCCTTGCTCTCGAGCTGAGCCTGCAACGTCTCCATCTGGCGCTGCATCTTCTGGGCCTGTTTGAGGAGTTTGCCGACGCCGGGCATGGGGGGATCGGTTTGAGGTTCGAGATTCGGGTTCGGAAGGGAACCGGCCTCTAGTCGCACCGAACCCCCGCCAATCTTCAAGCACTTAATATCCCGGCATACCCTTCCCGGAATGACGGATACCTGGGCTGCCAGCCGAGCTCCGCTTTGAGACGCGCATTGCTGATCAGCCGGTCGGGAGGCGCGGCAAAGCCGCGGCGGCGGCTCGCCTTTCCGCCGGCAAAACGGGGCGCCGGCACCCCCAACCGCGCCGCCAGCCACGCCACGACTTCTGTCTTCGTACCCGGCCGGTCATCCGCCACGTTGAAGATGCGGTTCGCCACCGCGGGCGCCGCTGCAAGAACCGAGAACACGGCGGCAACGATGTCATCCCGGTGCGCAAGATTGAGGAGGTGCGAACCGCCGCCCGCCAGCTCAGACCCGCCGGCGCGCAGCTGGTCGAGCAGGTAGTGCCGGCCGGGGCCGTAGACCCCGGCCAGGCGGAGCACAAACCACCGGCGGCATGCATCCGCCGCCGCTGTCAGCAGCGACTCGGCCTCCACCAGGATCCGGCTGGTCTCACCGGCGCCCCCCGTGGCTGCCGATTCATCGACCGTGATGCCTCCACCCTGAGGGTAAACCGACGTGCTGCTGGTATAGACCAGGGTCGAAGCCGGCCCGCGCCGAGCCCACGCCACCACCGATTTCATCCCCTCAACGTAAGATCGCCGGTAGCCCTCCAACCCGGCGCGCCCCGAACTGACGCAATTGAGCACCAGCGCATCACGGGGATCCAAATCCAGGTGCCAGGCGTGCGCCGCCAGGTCCGCCACGACGACGCGCAGGCCCATCGCCGTGAGTTCGGCCGCGCGCCGGGGATTGCGGGTCAACGCCTCGACCGTCATTCCGCCGTCGAGCGCCGCCCGCGCCACGGCCGTCCCGACGTAGCCGCAGCCGAGGATCACCAATCTTTTGTTGGTCAACCGCCCGAGTTCGTTCATGTTTCACCATGGAATCTGACCGGATTGCGTCGATTTTCCACCGTCTTCAAGCGCCGCATCTCAGTCGACCCGCGCGCAACGTGCGGCGGTTTCTTCGGGCGAGATGCCGGATTTCATCCCGACAGCCGGAACTTTGAACTCTGCCCCCCACTTCGCCATGCCCACTGTACTCGCCATCCTTGCCGACGGCTTTGAGGAAATCGAGGCCGTCACCCCGGTCGACCTGCTCCGGCGGGCCGGCGTCGAGGTCACAACCGCGTCGCTCTCCGACAACCGTCACGCCACCGGTCGGAGCGGTATCACGGTACACGCCGACGTCGCGCTGTCGGCCGTTGGAGACACACCGTACGACCTTCTCTTCCTGCCCGGCGGACCGGGCGTAAAGAATCTGCGCTCCGATCCCCGGGTCCGGGCGGTCGTCGAGCGCCACGCAAACGCCGGCCGGCAACTGGCGGCGATCTGCGCCGCCCCCACGGTTCTCCACGACTCGGGCTTGTTGGACGGAAGACGCTACACCGCCCACTT
>JBJKRV010000032.1:0-7617 GCA_046704465.1 Opitutaceae bacterium
AAAAGGCCGAGTGAGACGATGACCGAGAACTCTGACAACAGATCCACCGCGCTGAGCGTCCTCATCGTGGACGACGAAGCCAACATCCGCAGGATGCTCACGATCTGTTTGGAATCACGGGGGCACCGGGTGACCGCCGTCAGCAACATCACCGATGCGCGGGCGGAGGCGGACCGGCAGGTGTTTGATTTGGCGTTCGTGGATTTACGGCTCGGAACCGAGGACGGCCTTGATCTGATTCCCGCACTCATTGGTGCCTGCCCCTGGATCAAGGTCGTGGTGATCACGGCTTTTGCCTCCATCGACACGGCCGTGGAAGCCATGCGCCGCGGAGCGACCGACTACATCCCCAAACCGTTCACCCCGGACCAGGTGGAACTCGTAACCGACCGGGTGGCTTCGATCCGTGGCATGGAACAGCGCCTTGCGACCTTGAAAGATGATCTGGAGCGGCTCCATCCGAAGGTGTCCTTCACATCCCATTATCCCGCCATGCAGCGTGCCATCGAGCTGGCCCGGCAGGTTGCCCTATCCGAAGCCGTCATTCTCCTCAAAGGCCCCAGCGGCACTGGCAAAACCGTGCTGGCGCGAGCCATACACGGGTGGAGCCACCGGGCCGAGAAACCCTTCGGCACCGTTTCCTGCCCCACCATGAGCACAGAGCTTTTGGAAAGTGAACTCTTCGGGCATGTGAAGGGATCCTTTACCGGAGCACTTCGAGACAATGCCGGCAGAGTCGCCGCCTGCGAGGGGGGTACGCTGTTTTTGGATGAGATCGGCGATCTGCCCCTTGCCGTTCAACCCAAGCTTCTCCGGTTCATCCAGGACCGGGAATACGAACGGGTGGGCGACCACCGGGTGAAGCGGGCCGATGTGCGCATCATCACCGCCACCAATACCGATCTGGAAACCGCCGTCCGGGAAGGGCGCTTCCGCGAAGACCTCTATTACCGGTTGAATGTCATCCAGATCGATCTGCCGCCGTTGGGAGATCGCCCCGACGATGTGGAAACCATGGCAATGGAGATGCTGCAATTCTTCGGTGCCCAGAATCACAAGGCGTTCCATGGGTTCGACGATGATGTCAGGAGCGCGTTGCGGCATTATGCCTGGCCGGGGAATGTTCGGGAACTCCGGAATGTCATCGAGCGGGCAGCGATTCTGTGCACTACCGAACGGGTCGGTGTCGAACACCTCCCGGCCACCATCGCCCAACAGACGCCTCCGATTCAGTTGGGTGATCGCATTCCCCTGGCGGCGATCGAGGAAAATCACATCCGCCGCGTTGTCACCTCCGCCAAATCCCTACAGGAGGCCGCCAATATTCTCGGCATCGACCAAGCCACCCTCTGGCGCAAGCGGAAGCAGTACGGTATCTGAGCCGACCGCAATCCCATCTCTGGCATTGAATTTTGCAAGGTCCTATTCCACCGATCCTTGTCGATTACAAGGTTCTGGCTTTCTGCTCTAAATATAACTCACTGATATAATATAATTTAATGTTTGGCACCCCCTATGCACAAGAATGGGATGGAGGCGAGGCCCATGATCGGCATCAGGCAAAAACTAATGTTGGGATTTGGCGGGCTGCTCGCGGTGATCGCCGTGATCGGTGTGTTGACCATGACGCAGATCAACGATCTCGGCCGGGCCATCAACGTGATCCTCAAGGAAAATTACCGCAGCGTGGTGGCCTGTCAGGACATGAAGGAAGCGTTGGAACGCATCGATAGCGGCATCCTATACACATTGATCGGCCGCGAGACGGAAGGGGTGCAAATGACCGACGGTTACGCATCCAGATTCCGCACCGCCCTCGATACGGAACTCGGCAACATCACGCTCCCGGGAGAGCGGGAGAAGTCCCGACGTATCCAATCGCTTTTCAAAGCGTATCGGAATGCGATGCCGTTGGTGACCCGGGCCTCCCGAGCGTTGCCGGCGCGGCAGGCCGCCTACTTTTCCACCCTGCAGCCCATGTTCCAGGAGATCAAGACGCTCGCCCAAGAGATCCTGGTCATGAACCAGACGAACATGAGCCAGGCAAACGATGCGGCCCGGCATCTTGCCGATGTGGCGCACCGGCGCATGTTGATCGCCATTGCGGCCGCTGCGTTTTTGGCCATTCTTTTCAGTTACCTGGCCCACCGTTGGGTTCTTCGCCCCATCCATCGGTTGATCGAATCGACGAACGAGATTCGCCGAGGGAACCTTGATCTTGTCCTGGTAGCCGGGGCCAGGGATGAGATCGGACGCCTCTCGGAGTCCTTCAACGAGATGGCATCCGCGTTGCGGCAAGTGCGAAAGGAGGACCGGATTCACCTGATTCGAACCCGCCGCGTCATGGAAGAAATTATGAAGGCGCTTCCCGAGGCCATCGCCGTGCTCGATCTGGAGGGAAGGGTCGAGGTCTCGACCGAGACGGCAAAGCTGCATTTCGGGCTCAAACCGGGAGTGGTTTCCGGTGAACTTGGTTATCCCTGGCTCCCCGCACTAATCCGGAAAGCCCTGGATGAGAACCGGACCGTCGATCGTCCGCCGGAGACCGGCTATATCCAGCGATTCATCGAGAGCCGGGAGCGCTTTTTTCAACCGATGGCCGTTCCCATACCGGTCGACGCGATAGACCATGAGCCGACCGGGGTGGCCGTGATCCTCAAAGACGTAACCCAGGTCCATGAACTGCAGGAAATGAAACGAGACGGCGTGTCCACCGTTTCCCATCAGCTGAAAACTCCGCTGACCTCGCTTCGGATGGCCGTCCATCTCCTGCTGGAAGAACGGGTGGGGCCGCTCAATGAAAAGCAGACGGAGCTGCTGGTGGCCGCCCGGGAAGATAGCGAACGGCTGGTGGATACCCTCGATGAACTCCTCGACCTCACCCGGATCGAAGCGGGGAAATCCGATGTTTTCCTCCGACCCGTACCCCCCCAGGCCCTCACGCGGGAGGCTGTTGAACGCTTCCTTGTGGAAGCGCGGGATAAGGGGGTGCGTCTCGTTCAGGACATCCCGAGCGACCTACCCGAGGTGATGGCGGATTCCGATAAGATTCGGCATGTGTTTATGAACCTTATTTCGAACGCGCTTCGGTTCACCCTGCCTGGCGGCAGCGTGAGCGTGCGGGCGGCTCTGGCTCCAGACAATATCGTCTTCTCCGTCGTAGACACCGGGGCGGGGATCCCCGAAGCCTACCGCGGCCGGATTTTTGAGCGGTTCTTCCGCGTACCCGGCCAGGATGAGAAAGGCGGGGCCGGGCTGGGCCTGGCCATCGTGAAAGAGATCGTCTTGGCCCATGGCGGTGATGTCGGCGTGGAAAGCGAACCGGGAAAGGGATCAACCATTTCCTTCTCCCTGCCTCTGGCCAGCGATTCGGTCGCTACGCCTTATTCATCGACTCGCCCGGTGTGATTCCATGCCGTTGGCATCGTATCTGATTCTCGGAGGGATCATTTTTTCGGCATTGGCAGGCCTGAGGATTTTCTGTGACTGAATTTAGGGGGATAGATGCTTCACCTCGCGGGTCGGTTGCTGGTTCTGCGTTCGGCGCACATCGTCTGCGCCATCAAGGGGATGGGCAAATGAAACGAACAATTTATTCGGATGAAACCATCGCCTGTCTGAAGATCGGTGTCATCGTAGCCTTGATTCTCGTCCTTTTCTTTGCTGTGGCCTTTTATTTAAGCCACCAACATTTGGAACAACTGAGAACCGAGCTTGAAACGGCGGCCCAAAAGACCCGGCTCGTTCAAACCATGAGAAGTGAACTGCTTGCCTCCGCCGAAGCCGAAAAGAGCTCGGTCATGGCGGGTACGGACGAGGCGTCGAAGGAGTTTGCAGCACAGTCCATGGAGGCTTCCCGAGATGTGGAAAAGGCGCGGGTCGCGTTTGCCTCCTTCCTTGATAAAGGCAGCACCGTCGCCGAGCGTTTCGACGATTTCAGCAGGTGCTGGATGCGGTTGCAGAAGATCGACAAGGAAGTTCTTTCTCTGGCCGTGCAAAATACCGATCTCAAAGCCTTGCGGCTTTCTTTCGGCCCCGCCGCCATAGCGATCCGGCACATGGACAAAGCACTTGACTCGTTGATGGATTCGGCGGCTCTGCAGCCCGATGAAAACGAAGTCATCCGGCGCGCTGCCGAGGCGCTCACGGACGCTCTCCGGATTTACGCCCTGGAGGCGCCGCATATCGCCGACGCCACGGACGCCGGAATGGACGGGATCGAAACGACCATGAACCTGCTTGACAAACAAGTAGCCGATTCCCTGGACCGTCTGGATGGGTTGACCAAGGGACCGGACCGGCAGCGGGTCGGGGAAGCGGAAAACGCCTACCGGGATTTTCAAACCACCAACGCAAAAATCATCAGCCTGTCCCGCGAAAATAGCAACGTCCGATCTATTGGGGAGTCCCTTGGCCAGAAGAGAAAAGCGATGGCCCTATGCCTCGATTCGCTGACCGCGCTCCAGGATGCCATCCAAGATGAAGTGCGCTTTCGCGCGACTCGGTAGGGTCGCCGGTGTCACGGGGCAAACCTCGCATCCATCCGGGTGGCCGAGTTCAGCCGGGGTGGTACATGCCAAAGAAAAAATACGCCGACCGGAGGCCGCGTTTCCCCGGATCATCGCCGAA
Organism: Opitutaceae bacterium; assembly: GCA_046704465.1. Classification (GTDB taxonomy): domain Bacteria; phylum Verrucomicrobiota; class Verrucomicrobiia; order Opitutales; family Opitutaceae; genus Fen-1467. Next base: position 4,630 of record JBJKRV010000032.1, read on the forward strand.
GATACAGCTATGGACATGGTCCCAAGCAGGGGTGGGAGGTAGTGTGAACGATAACCGTACGGAGAGTTTCCTGCGACTGATACGCCGGTCTCAGCGGGGTCGCCTGAAGATCTACCTGGGCTATGCCGCCGGAGTGGGGAAGACGTTTCAGATGCTTCTCGAAGCGCATCGTCTCAAAGAAGATGGGATCGATGTCGCCGTCGGACTGGTGGAGACTCACGGAAGGGCGGAAACCGAAGCGTTGCTTCAGGGTTTGGAGGTGATTCCCCGTGCAATGCACACCTACCACGGGATCGCGATCGACGAGATGGACCGCGACGCGATTTTGTCGCGTCGCCCTGGCGTCGTGCTGATCGACGAACTCGCCCACACAAACGTGCCGGGAATCAAGAACGCCAAGCGCTACCAGGATGTGGAAGAGATTCTCGCCGCGGGGATCCATGTGATCTCCACGTTGAACGTCCAGCACCTGGAGAGCCTCTACGAGACCGTGGAGCGGATCACCGGCGTCAAGGTCCGGGAGCGCATTCCCGACCGCGTGATCCTCGAAGCCGATCAGCTTCTCAACGTGGACGTCACCACCGAGGATCTCTGCCGCCGCCTGAAGGAGGGAAAGGTCTACACCCGGGAGCGGATCGAGACCGCCCTTGATCACTTCTTCACGGCGACGAACCTGGAGCAGCTCCGTGAGCTCACGCTTCGAGAGCTGGCGGCCCAAATCGATTCCCGGCGGCGCGATCCCTTTGCGGAGAATCTTCCCGCGAGCCCGGACCAGGTCATGGTGGCGTTAAGCTCCCGGGGGCCGAACAGCGACGCCCTGCTTCGTCACGCTTCACGCCTGGCCGGACGTCTGAACCGCAACTGGTACGCGGTATATGTGCAAACCGCCAAGGAACGGCCCACCGTAATCGATGCGACGACCCAGCGGATCCTCGCCAATACCCTCACCCTTGCCCAGCAATTGGGCGCAACCGTTTTCACCTTCAAGGGGGACGATATCGTGCGGACCCTACTCCAGTTCGCAAAGGAGTACCGGGTAGGGCATGTCGTCATCGGCACCCCGGGACGGAAGCCGCCGTTATGGCGACGTCTGCGTGGAGAGGTGAGCATCGTGGAGCGGCTCATGCGCGAGGGGCGCGGGCTTACCGTGGTGGTGGTGGATACCAAAGCGATACCGGACACCCAGCAGGCGCCGAAGCCGGCCCGCCGCATCCTGAAGTTGCATCGGAACGTCGGAGAGAAAGTGAATCCGGTGCATGTTGCTAAAGCCGCCCTTTTAGACAGCGGCGCCTTCATCTGGGATGCGGCCATCGAAAAGGAGGCGGCGATGAGACGGCTCCTTGATGCCCGCTGCCATGAACGTAAAGCATATCGGGAGGCGGCATGGAAGGCTCTCCTATTGCGGGAGGAGCAGGGAGAGACCTTCGTAGGGGCGGATGTGGCCATTCCTCACGCTCGGCTCCCCGGGCTGAGGCAGCCCATGCTCGCCCTGGGCATCGGCAAGTCAGGAATCGAGAACCGGAAAACCGGTAGCCGCGTTCGCATTATGTTGCTCCTCCTTTCCCCAATCGAACCCGCGGAATGCCATGTGGAAATGCTTGCAACGATTTGCAGAATGGCGCGGGACGACGCATGGCGCCGGCATGTTCTCTCGGCAAAGAGGGTGTCGGATGTGATCGATGGAGTCCGTGCGTGGGCGGATCGGCAGTTGGCATCGAACGAGACATAAGGAACCGTTTTTTAAATGACGAATTTGGTAGAAGAGTCTAAACGGCCGGCGGTCCGTTACCTGCTTGGCCTCACCCTCGCCGCCCTCGGGGTTGTCTATGGCGATATCGGCACAAGTCCCCTTTACGCCGTGCGGGAATGCTTTTCCCCCGTCTACGGACTGCCGCTAACGCCGGAAAACATCAAGGGAGTGCTCTCCCTGATATGCTGGTCGCTGATCCTGGTCATCTCCATCAAGTACCTGACCTTCGTTCTTCTGGCGGATAATGACGGCGAGGGCGGGATCATCGCCCTGACAGCCCTCGTCACCCCCATGCGGACCTCGGCAACGGGCCGGCGGGTGCTCCTGATCAGTCTGGGCCTTTTCGGTGCATGTCTCCTTTACGGGGACGGGATGATCACGCCAGCCATCAGCGTTCTGAGCGCCGTGGAAGGCCTCGGGGTGGCGACCCCCCTCTTCGTCCCCTACATCATCCCGCTCACCATCGTGATCCTATGCGGGCTCTTCTTTTTCCAGCACCGGGGCACCGCCGGGATCGGCGCAGTGTTCGGGCCTTTCACTCTTATTTGGTTCTTTGTCCTGGCACTCCTCGGTGTCATCAACATCATCCGCGGGCCGGAGGTTCTCGCCGCCCTCAACCCCTGGCACGCCGTCATGTTTTTTATTCGAAACGGCACGACCGGCTTCCTCGTCCTGGGCTCTGTCTTTTTGGTCGTCACGGGCGGGGAAGCCCTCTATGCCGACATGGGGCATTTCGGATCCCGGCCGATCCGGTTGGCCTGGTTCAGTCTGGTGCTGCCGGCCCTTCTCATCAACTATTTCGGCCAGGGGGCCTTGCTTCTTCACGACCCTGCAGTGGTCACGAACCCCTTCTACCGGATGGCTCCCCACTGGGCACTCTATCCCTTGGTGATCCTTGCCACCGTCGCGACCGTGATCGCTTCCCAGGCGGTGATTTCCGGGACCTTCTCCCTCACCCGGCAGGCGATTCAACTGGGCTACTGCCCGCGGCTCAAGATCGAGCACACCTCCCATACCGAACGCGGCCAAATTTATCTTCCCTTTGTCAACAAAGTGTTGATGATTTGCTGTATCGGGCTGGTTCTTGGCTTCCGCTCCTCCAGCAACTTGGCCGCGGCCTACGGGGTGGCGGTGACGACCACCATGAGCATCACCACCGTGCTTTTTTTTACGGTAGCCCGGTATCGCTGGCGATGGCCGCTTGCCGCCCTCGCGCCACTTTGCGCCGGGTTCATGGT
>JBJKRV010000033.1:0-3269 GCA_046704465.1 Opitutaceae bacterium
CCATTGCTCCGGCGTCGCGCGGGCCGGCGAGACGGCGAGCGCGCCGGCGCCCAGGATCGACAGCAGGAGGAGAGTTGGGCGGAGAAGGGACGCCGCCTGCGGGGAGCGGCTCGGCGTTGAAAGTGCGGGGTTCCGGTTGGGCATGCCCGAGGCATGACAACCCGGAACCCAAAACTCAAAACCCAAAACTCCCCGCCTCGGCCGGTCCCGCCATAGTCCGAAGGCGACGGCGGACGCCGCCGCCTTGAATCCGATTACGACCGCCGGCGTCAGCGCCGGTCGTAGATTAGGGTCTGCTGCTGCTTACCCTGGGAGGAGTCCGTGGTGCGCTTCACGGTGAGCACCGAGCCGCCCTCGCTGAGCGTCCACGTGTCGTGCACGGTGATCCTCGTCCCGGGCGGAGCCCAGGTCGGCGAGATGTTCGCGTCCAGGCTGAGCTGCCGGCCGTCCGGCGACAGGCGGGCGGTCGTGACCTCCGGGGAGTTGACGAAATCCGATTTCACCGGCGTGCCGTCGAGCGGAAGCTGCTGCTCGGTGACCTGGTCGGGGCCGTATTCGATGATCCGGGTCGACCGGATCGTCAGCCGGTGGTCGCGCTCGACGACGTCGAGGCGGGCCGGGACGAAGGCCCCGCCCATGGGGCCGAGGTCGCTCCGGTCCCCGTCGAACTCCCAGGTGCCCGTGAAGTCGGCGGGCGGGAGCGCGACGTGCAGCGCCGGCAGGCCGGCCGCGGCCCGCACCGGCGCCATGGCGCGCCAGTAGGCCGGATCCTCAAGGTTGAGGATGCGCGGATCGCGCAGCAGGGCGTCGTACTGCCGGTGGGACGTGTTCCGCACCATGTTCACCCAGGTGGCGTAGTAAACCCAGCGCGGCTGGCGCCGGAGGATCTCCGGCGAGGGCGGGTTGCCGACCTCGGCGAGCGCGAGCGGCTTGCCCTGCGAGAGCTTCACCAGCCGGTCGTAGTAGGATTGCGCGAAGTCGTTCTGGTAGACGTCGAGCGCGAGGACGTCGACGTAGTTGATGCCGGGGAAGTATTTCGCGTCCTCCATGTGCGGGTTGTGCACGCGGTCGACGTTCCACACCCAAATGAGATTCCGGAGGTGGTCGACGTGGACGAAGCGGTTGAACAACTGCCGGTAGAGGGCCGCGGTGCCGTACTTGCCGGTGCGGCCGCCCCACCAGAACCAGTCGCCGTTCATCTCGTGGAACGGCCGCCAGAGCACGGGCACGCCCGCGTCCTGCAGTTGCCGCAGGAAGCCGGCGACGCGATCGACCTGCCGGCACCAGTGCTCGTAGATCGGGGTGCCCGGCGTGAGCAGGTCGCGGAACTGCTCGTCGGTCAGCCGCCCCTGCACGCTCTGCAGCTTGTCCGGATTGCTGCCCGGGAGCGGCCGGAACGTCACGGGCTCGTCGGCCGTCGGCGGCGGGGCGTGCCAGCACATCGCGACGAGGCAGCCGCGGCGCCACTGGCGGATCGCCTCCTGCACGATTTCCGGGCGCGCCAGATAGGAGTCCTGATCGCCGGCCTTGGCGAAGCCCCAATCGGAGGCGAAGATGACCGGGGTGCGGCCGATGTACCGGGCGGCGAACGCGGAGTTGCGGCTGCCGGCGGCGGGATAGTTGTGCTGGCCCGTGAGCGTGTATTTTCCGGACAGGTCGTGCAGCATCTGCAGCACCGCCCGCACCTGGGGCAGCGCATCGGGGGTCACGGGTTGAACCGGCGCGGCGGCGAGAAGCGCCGACGAGAGCAGGGCGGCCGCAACGAGGCTGGACAGGAGCGCCGCGCGCAGGGTTTTCACGAGGTAACAGTTGCCGCGGAAGCGCGGCTGTCAACGAGCCGGCCGGTCCGGCCAGGATGGCGCCGGGAAGCCCTGGCGCCGGAGTTCCGGGATCCGGGAAACACCGGGTCGCCCTTGCGTCGGACGCGGCGCCGGGGAATTCTCATCGTCTCCGGATCGAACAAAACGCCGGCCGGCCGCGGCCATCCAACCTACCATCATGTCATCGCCCCGCGCCCTCCGCACCGTTGCGTGGCTCAATGTCGTCTGCGGAATCGCGGTGGGCGTCTGGGGTGCCTGCAGCGTGTCCGGACTGTTCGCGGCCAAAGGGGCCGGGACGCTGCTGATGGACGGGGTGGTGGTGGCCGTCATGCTGATCATCGCCGCCGTGGTGAGCCGGACGGCGGTCGTGCATCTCCGGCAGCCGACCCGGAAGACCGCCCTGGCGCTGGCCGCCAACACGGCGGTGATCGTCTGGCTGGTGGCGGGCGTGCTGCTGGACTCGCTCGGAATCGCCCGCCTGAAGGAGCCGGCCACGACCCTGATGGCGGTGATCGTCGCCTTCCTGGCGCACCGCCTCGTGCTGAAGCCGGCGGCGCTGCGGGCCTTCCCGGCCGCTGATGACCGCTGATCGACGCAGAAGGCCCGAGCCCGCAGAAAGAGTCTGAGCCTTTGGTGGCCGTCCGTCCCTCTGCGGTGCTCTTTTTTTGCCCGCTAATGCCCACTAATTGGGGAGTGGCGGTGACGGAGCACAGGGTGGCGCGAAACATTTTGCAGACACCGCGACGTTTTTGTATCCCCTCCAGTAAGAGGGATGCCCGAAGGGCGGGGTGTGTCGGCATCTCCACGCGCCTCTTGGGCCTTTTTTGGCCGTCCGTCCTTCCGTGTCGGTCTCGCCTCTGCGGTGCTACTTTTTTCAAACGCTAGTGCACGCTAATCAGCGCTGATGGGGGAGAGCCGCAAAGAGGCGCAAAATTCGCAAGCCATTCCCCGGCTTCTTGTGCCTCATGTGGCCACTCCCGCGGCGCTCACAAATCCGCCAGCGCGATCAGCGTCTGGACGACCTCGAAATACTCCAGCAACACTTCCACGTCCTCGGTCAGCGGCAGGCCCACGCGCTGACACTCCGCGCCGAGGTAGCGCCAGTGGGCCTCGCGCCACGCCTCCAGGCTGTCGGCCTCGAGCCGGGCGTAGGCTTCGTCGACGTCCCGGAACCGGCGGGTCTCGACGCGGGTGACGGCGACGATGGCGACGAACCGGCCGCGCCCGTCGCGGACCAGGCTGCGCCGCCCCACGACGGGCGGATCCTCGTGGTCGAAGGCGTAGGAGGCGAGCAGCGCGGTGGTGGCGCGCTTGCGGCCCTCCAGCACGCGGCGGGCGCCGGCGGTCTTGGACTCCGGCGAAAGGCCGAACTCGGTGACGGGGAGGAGCGGATCCATGGATTGAGGGCCGCCACGTTGGCCGCATTGGACGCTTGACGCCAGCGGAGAT
>JBJKRV010000034.1:0-4503 GCA_046704465.1 Opitutaceae bacterium
TCGATCACCTTCGGATGCGCGAGCGGCAGGGTGGAGACGTAGGTCCAGTTGATCAGATCCCGGCTGGTGAGGTGAATGATGGTCCGCGGGTGGTTCCTGTGGTTGAAGACCCCTGGCACGTAGGTGAGGAACATGTGGAAGAGGCCGTCGTGCTCGACCACGGCCGGCGCCCAGTAGGTCTTGTCGGCGACCGCGCCCGGATGGATGATGTTCGCGTTGCGGAGATAGGTCCACGTCGCGCCGCCGTCGTCCGACGTCGCGATGCCGATGGGCGTCCCGTGCACCCAGGCCACGCCGCGGCCCAGGCCCGGCACATTGGCGCGGCGGCTGGTGTAGAACATGAACCATTTCCGGTCCCTCGGGCTCCAGATGATCGTGGGGTCGGACGCCCCGTCCATGACCGGATCGCGATACAGCGGCTTGGGCGCGAGCTTGCCCGGCGGCGGGGTGGCGGCGACCAGCGTCGAAGGCAATACACCGGGGACAACCGCCGCCAGGGCGGCGACGGCACAAACCCGGAAAAACCTGGGAAGGGGCAAGTCGAAGTTCACGCGCAAGAAATCGGAGCGTTTGCCCGCAACCGCAAGGCTGCGCGCGCTGTCGCCTTCAAGGCGTGACGCTCAAGGGGCGCCCGATCTCCGTCTGGTCAGGACGAGCAGCATTCCCGCCAAGAGCGCCAGGACCAGGGTGAGCATTGGAGCGATCCAGGTCGGAACCACGGCATGGAGTTCGGAGATCCTGACCCGGTACCAGACGGCGGCCCACCGCTCAAAACGCAGGTTGAAAATGACCAACACGATCGCGCACGTCGATGCCAACCGGATGTTGTAGTACAGCGCTGCCGCGAAACCGGCCTTGCCCCCGCACGGGATGAAATGGGCGGAACTCAGCATCAGCATGATGCCCGCAATGATTCCAAGGGCCATCAGATCACGAGCCCACCAGGCCAACGCCACCACACAGGCGAACAGCATGAGATTTGTTCCCACGGTCACCAAAAGCCGGTGCGCCGCGGGCCGGCGCTGCGAAATTGCGGTTGAGGCTTGAAGCGCGGGCCGGCTGGTTTGACGATCAGGACTCTGTTTTGACCCAAGATACCGAGATCACCGTCCTCACTGTCGCCCTGCTGGTGCTTTTCCCGCTGGGGCTCTGGGCCTACCTCGCGGCGGCCAAGATCCGCGGCGGGCTGAAACCGCTGACCCCGGAGCAGATCGCCGCCCTGCGGGAAAAATATCCGGATGCCGCCACCGGCTACGAGATTGCCGACCGCTTCAGCAAGGAGCACCGCCTTCCCCGGCGCCGGGCCTACGTGCTCTTCCCGGACGCCTTCCTGGACACGAAGTTCAAGGCGCCGCGAAAAGGGCGAAAAGCCGCTCCCGCGAACAAACCCGAACGGCCACAGGGAAAGCGTTGACCGACGCTTGCGCGGATCGGTTCTTCGCCGACGTTGCCGGTGATGAGCCGAGCCCAATCGCACGATCACACCGGCCACGCCCACCATCACCCCCCGGCGAATTTCGGCCGGGCCTTTGCCATCGGGGTGACGCTCAACACGGGCTTCGTTGTCCTTGAGGTCGTCTACGGGCTGCTCGCCCACTCCATGGCGCTGGTGGCGGATGCCGGCCATAATCTCAGCGACGTGGCCGGACTGTTGATGGCTTGGGGGGCGGCGGTCTGGGCCGTGCAGCCGCCCACGCCGCGACACACCTACGGCTGGCGCCGGTCTTCGGTGCTCGCTGCGCTCGCCAACGCCATCTTCCTGCTCATCAGCGTCGGCGTCATCGGCTGGGAATCGATCCAGCGATTGCGGCATCCCGCCACGGTGGCCGCCGGAACCGTCATTTGGGTCGCGGCCGCCGGCATTGCCGTCAATGCCGTCACCGCGCTGCTGTTCTTCGCGGGGCGCAAGCACGATTTGAACCTCCGCGGCGCGTTTCTTCACATGGCCGGCGATGCGGCGATCTCCGCGGGCGTGGTGGCGGCGGGCGTGGTGATCGCCTGCACCGGCTGGCAATGGCTCGACCCGTCCGTCAGTCTCGTCCTGGCCGGGGTCATCATCGCGGGCACCTGGGGCCTGTTGCGCGACTCCTTCAACCTGGCGCTCGACGCGGTGCCGGCCGGCGTCGACGTCGGCGCCGTGCGCGATTTTCTGGCCGGTCTCCCCGACGTCGTGGACGTTCACCACGTGCACATCTGGGGACTAAGCACCAACGAGACCGCCCTGACGGCCCACCTGGTTCTGGCTCGCGACCACACCAACAACGCCCTGCTGCGTACGATCAACTCGAAGCTGCGGGAGCACTACGGCATCGGGCATGCGACGATCCAGTTTGAATCCCGCGCCGCGGGAGGCTGTGCCGGCGTCAAGTGCCTCGCCGGGGGCGGCCCGGCCCGGGCGGCCGGTTCCGGCTGATCGGCCCATCGGCTTCGGGTACCGGATTCCGGGCCCGACCTCGGCCGCCCCGGCGTTTGTCCGCATCCGACACCGGCGGGAATTCCAGCAGGCGGACAGGGAAGAGACACGCGCGGGAGCTGCCGACGGCGAATGCGCCGGCGTCCGGGCCGGTTGCCGACCGGCGGGGCAGACCGGACTTGTCTCCGGTCGCAACGAATGTCAGAAACTTCGCGGCTAAAGATAGCCGGGCTGTCCAGCCTCCCATGATCTCAATCGTCGTCGTTTGCCTGATCGCCCTGGTGGCATGGGTGTTAATCTGGAGCGTCGTCTCCTTCTTCCAGATCCGGTCGCTGGAGAAACACCTGCACCGCGTTGAGCGCACGCTCGCGATCCACGAGGCGCTCCTGGAGGACATGCGCACCACGGCGGGCCCACGGCAGACCCGGAGCGCCACTCCACCGTCGGGCGTCGCAGTCGCGCCGCCGTCCGTCGCCGTGGCCGGCGCGGCCGAACCCTTGGCCACGTTACCGCCGCCCGAGCCCGAGCCTGAAGCGATCCCGGATCTGCCGCCGCCACCGATCGTGGAGGCGCCGCGGCCTGTCGTCCCTGCCACCGCTCCGTCCGCCGGCCTCCCGCCGCGGCCGGCGATCGATTGGGAGCAGTTTCTCGGGGTGAAGCTGTTTGCCTGGATCGGCGGCCTGGCCCTGTTCCTCGGAGTCGCGTACTTCGTCAAATACTCCTTCGACAACAACCTGATTCCGCCGGCCGTGCGCATGGCGCTCGGCTTCCTGGCGGGCGCGCTCCTGTTGGGCGGCGGTGTGGCGCTGGCGCGGCGGCCGTACCGGGTGACGGCACACACCCTGTGCGCCACCGGCGTGGTCATCCTCTACGCGGTGACGTTCGCCTGCCACGGCGTCTACCACTTTGCGTTCTTCGGAGCCCTGCCGACCTTCCTCCTGATGGCGCTGATCACGGCGGCGGCCTTTGTGGTGGCCGTGGCGCTCGACGCGCAGGTGGTGGCCCTGCTCGGCATGCTCGGCGGCTTCCTCACGCCCGTCCTCCTCTCCACGGGCGTGGACAACCCCCTCGGCTTGTTCGGCTATATCGCGTTGCTCGACGCGGGCCTGCTCGCGGTGGCGCTGCGCCGGCACTGGTCCTACCTCGGATCGCTGGCGGCCCTCGGCACCGTGTTCATGCAGACGGCCTGGGTCGGACACTTTTTCACCGCGGCCAAGATCCAGACGGCTCTCAACGTCTTCCTGGGCTTCAGCCTGCTGTTTCTGTTCGCCTACCTGGGGTGCGCCCGGAGGGGCGAGGCCGAAGGGAGCCGGCGGGAGCGGGCCTGGCTCGCGGGAGCAGCAGCCGGTGTCGCCTTTGCCGCGTTCATCTTCGCGTTCTACCTGCTCGACTATCCGCGCGTCGTCGCGCAGCCGTGGTACCTCTTCGGCCTGACCTTTGGCGCCGATCTGTGCCTGCTGGTGCTGGCGGTGGCCGATCCTCCGGCGCCGTCAGGTCTGGGTCTGGCGCGGCTCCAGCTCGCCGGAGGCGCGGCGACCTTCCTCCTGCTTGCCGTCTGGGTGTCCGGGCACGCGACCAACGACCTGCTGGCCTGGTTTCTCGCGGCCGGTTTTGTCTTTGCGGTCCTGCACACCGTCTTTCCCCTGGTGCTCGAACGGGTCCGGCCCGGGGCGGCGCCGGCCTGGTGGGCGCATCTTTTCCCGCCGGCGGCGCTGCTGGTGGTGCTCCTCGCCGTCCTGCGCCTGCCCGACATTTCGTTTCTCGTCTGGCCCGGCGTGCTGGTGATCGACCTGCTCGCGATCGTGCTGGCGGCCTGGACCGGGGCCGTGCTGGCGGTGGCGGGCGCGGTGGTCCTCACGATGGTGACCACCGCCTGCTGGATCCTGCGGGTTCCCGTGGCGCTGGCGGTGCCTTCGACGATGCTGCTGCTCGTGGCCGGCTTCGGCGTGCTATTCTTTGCCGCCAGCGTCCACGTCATGCGCCGGATCGCCCGGCACACGCGCGCCGCGGACCTGCCGGCCTGGCTCGCCAGCCCGGCCGGCGCCGAGCACGCACCCGTCCTGTCCGCCGTGCTTCCGTTCCTCCTGCTC
>JBJKRV010000035.1:0-4033 GCA_046704465.1 Opitutaceae bacterium
CTGATGTACTCCGACGTCGCCGCGGCCGACCGCATGCTCGTGCGGCTGTCGGAGCTGCTCCGCCAGACCATGGCACAGTCCGGCGCCCAGCTCACGCCCCTGCGCGAGGAGCTCGCCTTCCTCGACAAATACCTGGAGATCGAGCGGATTCGCTTTCGCGACCGGCTGACGGTGGAAAAAGCCGTGGATCCGGGGGTGCTGGACGCCCGCGTGCCGAGCCTGATCCTCCAACCCCTGGTGGAGAACGCCATCCGCCACGGCATCGAGCCGCAAACGCGCCCGGGGAAGATCCTGCTCAAGGCCGAGCATCGCGACGCCGATCTGGTGCTGAGCGTCACGGACAACGGCGGCGGCCTGCCGGCCGGCGGGCTGAAGAACGAGGGCATCGGACTCGCCAACACCCGCGCGCGCCTCGCCGAACTCTACGGCCGCCGTCACCGCTTTGAACTCGCCAGTCCGCCGGAAGGCGGGCTATGCGTGCGCCTCACCCTTCCATTGACCATCCCATGAGCAAGCTGACCGTCCTTATCGCCGACGACGAACCCCTGGCGCGGGAGCGCCTGCGCGCCCTGCTGGGCAATGAAACCTCGTTCGACGTCATCGGGGAGGCCGACAGCGGACCGGCCACAATCGGCGCCATCCTCTATCACCGACCCGACATCCTGCTGCTGGACATCCAGATGCCCGGCTGCGACGGCATGCAGGTGGCCGCGGAACTGCCGCCCGAGGAACGTCCGGCGATCATCTTCGTGACGGCGCACGAGCAGTTCGCGGTCGGCGCCTTCTCGGTGCGCGCCGTCGACTACCTGCTCAAGCCGTTCGACCAGGAGCGTCTGCATGCCGCCCTGCAACGCGCCGCCGAATACCTCCATCATCGCCAGGCCGGCGACCTCGGCGACCGCCTGGAAAACCTGCTGCAGAACACCGCCCCGGCCTCCCGGGCACCGGAACGGCTCGCCTTTCGCGTCGAAGGGCGGGTCGTGTTCCTCGCGCCGGAGGAAATCGCCTGGGTCGAGGCGGCGGACAACTACGTGGTGCTCCACCTCGTCGACGCGCGGCGCCTGATGCTCCGCGAAACCCTGTCGATGCTCGAGCAGCGGCTCGGCACGACGAATTTTGCCCGCATCAGCCGCTCGGCGATCGTGCGCCTCGATCAAGTCAAGGAACTCCAGCCGACCCTGCATCGCGACTACGCGGTGGTGCTGCGCGACGGCACCCGCCTGCCGCTGAGCCGGGGCCTGCGCGGACGCCTCGAAAAATTGGCCGGCGGTGCGCTTTGACCGGTGCGTCTACGCCCGGTGACAACGCGGCCTCCGATCCGCCCGAAGCGCGGCGGGCGGTTCACCCCCGTTCGGCGGCAAATCATCCCAAAAAATTCGCCGCTCCCCGCCCCGTGGTATGACTCCATGCGAAAGCTGGCAACGGTTACCCTCCGAGGCCGCCGCGCATCGGTTCTCTCGTCGCCCTCGATTGTGAGCCTCGGGCCGGCCCACATCGACCGCTACGCCGCCCCGTCTGCGCGGGTCCATCGACGGCTCACCGCGCCGCCGGTTCCGCGCGCCCCACCCTCAATCCGACCCGGTCTCCGCCCCGATTGAAAACGAGCCTCACCCTCGGCCTGCTGATCCTGAGCGTCTGCGCCGCGGCATTCGCGGCGGAACCGTTCTCCCCGATCGTCAGATCCGTCCCGCTCCGCCCGCGGGCCCGGCTGGCTCCCGGCGCCAAGCCGTTCCAGGTCCTGCCGCCCGGCGCCACCGGGGTGGATGTCAGCAACAACTACAGCGACCCGCGGCTGTGGGGCGACCGGTTCCGCGAGTACACCCTGGGCGCGCTCGAAAGCGGCATCGCCGTGGCCGATTATGACCGCAACGGCCTGCCGGACATTTTCGTGGTGTCCAAGAACGGCCCGTGTGCGCTCTACCGCCAGGTCGCCCCGTTCAAGTTCGTCAACTGCGCGGCCGCCGCCGGCGTCGACTGCGTCCACGTCCCCGATCCCGACGCCCCGAAAACCGGCGCCACCTTTGTCGACATCAACCAGGACGGCTGGCCCGACCTCTACGTGTGCCGGATCGGCGCCCCGAACCTGCTCTTCATCAACAATGGCAACGGCACCTTCACCGAGCGGGCCCATGCGTACGGGCTCGACGTGGATGACGCCTCGGTCATGGCCACGTTCGCGGACTACGACGGCGACGGCTACCTCGACTGCTTCATCCTCACCAACGTCCTCGATTTCTCCCGCAATCCCCAGGGGCGCCGCAGCTACCTCTTTCACAACAACGGCAACGGCACCTTCACCGACGTCACCGACAAGGCCGGCATCCGGGGCCCGACCCACGGCCACGGCGCCTTCTGGTTCGATGCCAACGGCGACGGCTGGCCCGACCTCTACATCGCGAACGACTTCGAAACCCCCGACCGCTTCTACCTCAACAACGGCAACGGCACCTTCACCGACGTGATCAACCGCCGCCTGCCGCACGATTCGTATTTTTCCATGGGCGCCGATTTCGGCGACCTCAACAACGACGGCCGGTGCGACTTCATGGACGCCGACATGCTCGACCATACCCGCCGGGGCTTCATGGACGGCATGGAGGAGGCCGGGCGCGGCCTGTGGGAGATGGCCCCGGCGCCGGGAATGATTCCCCAATACATCTGGAACGCGGTCTACCTCGGCACCGGCACCGACCGCTATCAGGAGATCGCGCACCTGATCGGCGTGGACGCCACGGGCTGGACGTGGTCCGCCCGCATGGCCGACCTCGACAACGACGGGCGGGAGGACCTGTTCTTCACCACCGGCATGATCCGAAACTTCGTCGACGCGGATCTCGTCGCCCGCCAGAACCTCGCCCCGACGCTGCAGGCGCGAGTGCAGATGTGGAAGCACGCCCCGGTGCGGCGCGAGCGCACGCTGGCCTACCGCAACCTCGGCGACCTGCGCTTCCAGGACGTTTCCAAGGCCTGGGGGCTGGACCAGTCGGGCGTCGCCTTCGGCTGCGCGCTGGTCGATCTCAACCACGACGGCACCCTCGACCTTGTCTACAACAACTACGACGCCCCGCCCACCGTCATCCGCAACGACACGCCCACGGGACACAGCGTCGAATTCAGGCTCGCCGGGCGGCCGCCCAACCGGGACGGCATCGGCGCCGAACTTCGGATCGAGACGGATTCCGGCATCCAGGTGCGCCAGCTCTATACCGAACGCGGTGACGTGACCAGCCAGCCGCCAACCGTGCATTTCGGCCTCGGCCCCGACACGGTCATCCGGCGCCTCACCATCCGCTGGCCGTTGGGCGACGTGCAGGTGCTCCGGAACCTGGCCGCGGACCGGTTCTACACGATCGCGGAGCCTCCGTACCCCGGGGGCGTGCGGCCGCACCGCCCGCCCGCGTTCCGCCACACCCCGCCGCCGGCCGACGCGCTCTATGCCGAGGACGCGCGGGCCCGGGGCCTGGATTATGTCAGCCACGTCCGGCCCTTTGACGAATTCTTCCGGCAGCCGCTGCTGCCGCACGGGCTCAACGGTCAGGGGCCGGCCGTGGCGGTGGCCGACGTCAATGGCGATGGCCGCGACGACGTCTTCATCTCGGGCGTGGCCGGCGAGGCCGGACGCCTCTATCTCGGGCAGCCCGACGGCAGCTTCAAACCCGCGCCGAGCCAGCCGTGGGCCGAGGCAAAGGAGGCCGACGACGTCGGCGCGCTCTTCCTCGACGCCAACGGCGACGGACATCCCGATCTCCTCGTCGTCGCCGGCGGCGTGCAGCGGGACGAAGGCGACGCCCAACTGGACAACCGCCTCTACCTGAACGATGGCCACGGCGGTTTCCGGCTCGCGCCAGCCGGCACGTTGCCGCCGGACGGCGAAAGCACCACAGCCTGCGCGGCCACCGAATTCGACAGTCACGCCTATCTCTTCGTGGGTGGACGGGTGGTGCCGGGGAAGTGGCCCGCCGTCCCGCGCAGCTTCCTGTACCGCGACGAGGGCGGCCGCTTTGTCGACGTCACCGACCGGCTCGCGCCCGGT
>JBJKRV010000036.1:0-2934 GCA_046704465.1 Opitutaceae bacterium
GCGGCGCTGGGCTGCGTCGCGCGCGAATCGAGCAACGCGGCGCGCCCGGGATTTGCGGTGCGCCAGGCCTCGTAGGTCTTCTTCCATTTCCGGTGGGCGCGCACGAGCCGTTGCTTGTGGGCCGCGAAATAGGCGCGCACGTCGTCGCTCACGTAATAGGGCTGGTCGGCCGGCAGGCCCAGGCCGGCGCGGGCCGCGTCCGCGAACTTCGCCCCGCCCTCCCCGTGGGCCTTCGACGTGCCCTGGACCTCGGGGATGCCTTTGCCGACGATGGTACGGGCGATGATCAGCTGCGGCTTCCCCGATTTCGCCTTCTTGGCCCTGTTCAGCGCCTTGAGGATGGCCGCCATGTCGTGCCCGTCGGCCAGTGTCTGCACGTCCCAGCCGATGGCCTTGAACCGTCCCGCCGTGTTCTCGCTCTGCGTCTTCGCCGCCATGGCGTCGAGCGTCACGTCGTTCGAGTCGTAGATGAGAATGAGGTTGTCGAGTCCCTGGTGGCCGGCGAAGGCCACCGACACCATGCCGACGCCCTCCTGCATGCAGCCGTCGCCCGCGAGGCAGACCACGTGGTAGTCCAGGATCGGGTGCTCCGCGGTGTTGAACCGGGCCATCGCCATCTGGCCGGCCACGGCCATGCCGACCGCGTTGCCCACGCCCTGCCCCAGCGGACCCGTCGTGCACTCGACGCCGGCGGTGTGCCCGAACTCCGGGTGCCCGGGCGTGCGGGAGTGGAGCTGCCGGAACGCCTCGATGTCCTCCAGCGACACGTCGTAGCCGCAGAAATGCAGCCAGGTGTAGAGGAACATCGAGCCATGCCCGGCCGACAGCACGAAGCGGTCGCGGTTGATCCAGCGCGGTTCGTCCGGGTTCTGCTGCAGGACGTGGCCGAAGAGGACGGCGCCGATCTCGGTCGCGCCGAGCGGCAGGCCGAGGTGGCCGATTCCGGCCTTGTGGACGGCGTCGATCGCGAGGCCGCGCGCCTGGGCGCAGGCTTGGGAGAGGATTTCGGTATTGAGCTTCATGGCGGGCCTGGATTTCGGAACGCGCGTCCCGCGCCTGGGCGGCGACGGCAAAGAGACTTTGGTCTAACGGTTTACCCCGCGCGCTGAAAAGTCCAAACTTGTCCGAAAAAAGAAGGCGGGCCGCGCGGACCCGCCTCGACTGCGGCCACGCCGTCGTGGCCCGGTCACGCCCTTGGAACCCGCTTCAGCTCGCGCCGGCCGGGGCCACGGGCGCCTCGGCGGGTTCCGCCTCGGCCGTCCGCGTCTCCTCCTCGTAGCGCTTCTTTTTCACCGCCATGGCGGCCTTGCCCGTCCGGGTGCGCAGATAATACAGGCGCGCCCGCATCGGCTTGCTCTCGCTCTCGACCTCGATCTTGTCGACGTTGGGCGAATTGAGCGGGAACACGCGCTCGACGCCTTCGCCGTAGCTGATGCGGCGGACGGTGAACGTCTCGTGGATGCCGTGCCCCTTGCGGGCGATGACAACGCCGGAGAAGATCTGAATCCGCTCCTTGTCGCCCTCGCGCACCTTGGTGTGCACGCGGACGCCGTCGCCCACCTTGAACGACGGCAGGCCCGCCTTAATCTGGGCGGCCGTGATTTCCTTGATGATCGGATTCATGTTGGTACTTCTCCAGTAAATCGGGTCTGACCTGGCGGGTTTTCTCGATACGGCGCGCGAGCCGCCACTTTTCGATCTCGCCGTGATGCCCCGACAGGAGCACTTCCGGCACGGACATGCCGCGAAATTCGGCGGGACGCGTGTACTGAGGAAAGTCGAGCAACTTGCCGGTGAAACTTTCGCTCGTCAACGACTTTTCCTCCCCGAGGACGCCGGGGATGAACCGCGCCACCGCGTCGATCAAAACGGCGGCCGCCAGGGTGCCGTTGGTCAGCACGTAGTCGCCGATGCTGATCTCCTGGTCGATCACCCGGTCGCGGATGCGCTGGTCGATCCCTTCGTAATGCCCGCTCAGCAGCAGGAGGCGCGGCTGCTGCGCCAGTTCGGCGGCCAGGGCCGGACTCAGCGGCACGCCGTCGGGCGTCAGGTAGATGCGGCGGCAGCCGGGCTGCTGGAGCTGCTCGATCGCGGCGAACACCGGTCCGGGCATGAGCACCATGCCCGCTCCGCCGCCGAAAGGCCGGTCATCCGCGCGCTTGTGCTTGTCGGTCGCCCAGTGTCGCAGGTCGTGCACCTGCACCGTCAGGAGGCCCGCCTCCAGCCCCTTGCCCAGGATGCTCTCGCCGAGGAACCCGTCGAGCATCCGGGGAAACAGCGTCAGAATGTCGATATGCAGGGCCATCGCGGTCAGGGGACGATTCTACAGGAGGCCACCACGGGCGCAGAGAACAAAAAACCCCGGGATTTTCGCCCGGGGTTGAAGTCTGGAAAGCGAACGGAAACCCTCCACCGCCTCTGCGCCTTCCCGAAGGAATCAGGAAGCAGGAGGCGGCTCCGCGGCGGCCGGCGCCGCTTCCGCCGGAGCCTGCTCGGCGACCGCGGCCTGGCGGCGGCGCTCCTTCTTGATCAGGGCGTGCACGGTCGACGTCGGGCGGGCGCCCTTGCCGTGCCAGTAATCGACGCGGTCGAGCTTCACCTGCAACGTGTTGCCCTTCACGGCGGGAGAATACGTGCCCAGGATTTCGACGGCGTCGCCATCGCGGCGGGAACGCTCCTCGGCCACCACGACGCGGAACACGGGCTTGTGCGTGGTGCCGATGCGGGAAAGACGGATCTTGAGAGCCATGAGACGGATTGACGGACGATGAGCCTTTAGGAAAAGCCGACGTGTTCACCGGGCGCAAAACCCCTTGTCAAGCCCCGCGTCGGAGGGGTAGTGGGTCAGTTTCCATCCATGGGCTTGGGTGGAGCCCGATCTCCAGGCCCGCCGCCGCGGCGGGGCCGATCGGGCTCGAACCGGCGCGGAGCTCC
>JBJKRV010000037.1:0-13478 GCA_046704465.1 Opitutaceae bacterium
GCCCGGCCGCGGTCAGGTCCTCGCCGACGGAGAGCACGGTCTTGACCTGTCCGGCCTCGATCTGTGCGGCCAGTCCGGTCAGTTGCGCGGAGGGCAGATTCTTGATCAACCCGGTCACAAGCGCGCCGCGGACATTCGGATTGCGGTCGGCCGAGATCAGCAGGCCGTCGCCCGCTCCGGTCCGGCTGACCAGCGAGACCGGCGCGTGCAGCGCCTACGCGAGCTTCCGGGTCAGGTACTGCTCCTCGACCGAACTGCGGCCCGAACCCACGATGGCCACGCCACCGGCCCGCAGAAGTCCCAGCGCCGTCTTCGCCGCGACCTCGGGTTCCGCCGGACGTCCCTCGACTGAGCACGCGGTGAGACGGTTCTCCGCCGCCACCTGCTTGTAGAGCATCCGCCCGCTGTCGGCCATCCACGCGTCATTCACCTCGTCGTTCCGGCGCGGGGTGATGCGATAGATCACGCCCTCCCGGCTCCAGACCTCGGTGTTCGCCCCCACCGACGACTCCGTGCAGATGCTCGCCGCGGTCTTGAGGAACCAGACGCGCATCTTGAAGCGAAAGTCCGTGCTGGTCAGGGCGCCGACCGGGCAGATGTCGACCGTGTTGAGCGAGTAGTTGTTCTCCAGCTTCCGCCCCGGATAACAGGTGAGCGTGCTGTAGCTGCCGCGATCGACGAAGCCGAGCACATCGTCCTGGGCGATCTCCTTGCAGAACCGGATGCAGCGCGAGCAAAGGATGCAGCGCTCGTCGTCCAGCGTGACTCGCGGCCCGAGCGCAGTCCGCTTCGGCTTGACGTTCTTCTGCTCGACGAACCGCGAGGTGCCGCGGCCGTAGCCTGTGGCCTGCTCCTGCAGTTTGCACTCGCCGGCCTGGTCGCAAATCGGGCAGTCGAGGGGATGGTTGATGAGGAGGAACTCCATCACACCCTCGCGGCAGCCCTTCACCAGCGGTGTGTTGGTGCGGATGTGCAGTCCCGGGGAGGCGTTGGTGAAGCAGGCGATCGTCGGCTTGGGCATCCACCGGATCTGCGGCTTGCCGGTGGCCGGGTCCATCACCGGCTGCTTGGTGGCCGGGTCCACGGCCGGCGTGCCCATCTCGACGAGGCACATGCGGCAGTTGCCGGCGACGGTCAGCTTCGGGTGGTAGCAGAAGTGCGGCACCTCGATGCCCAGCAACCGCGCCGCCTCGATCATGTTCGTGCCCTTCGGCACGGCGATTTCCCGTCCGTCGATGTTGACGGTGATAAGATCGGGTTTGGGCGGAGCGATCATCGCGGCAAGGTGGGTTGAGCGGGCGGCCCGTGGTTCATACCAGTTTCAAGGCTTCGGGGGCGCGCGCCGACTTGGCGGCGCCATAGCCGGAGAATTCATCAGCAAACTTTTGGACAAAGCTCTGGGTCGGCCAGGCACAGGCCTCGCCGAAGGGACAGATGGTGCGGCCGGCGATCTGGTCCGCCACGCTCTTGAGGAGCGCACCATCCTCGGCCCGGGCCTCCCCGTGCACCATGCGGGTGGTGATCTTCTTCATCCACAGCGAACCTTCGCGGCACGGAGTGCATTGGCCGCAGCTTTCGTGCGCGTAAAAAGCGTTGAGGTTGCCCAGCGCCGCCACGATGTCCACCGAGTCGTCCATCACGATGACGCCCCCGGACCCGCCCATCGAGCCGCAGGCCGCCAGCGAATCGAAGTCCATCGGGATGTCCTCCACCCCCCAATCAACCGCGGTGCCGTCCCGTCGCTTGATTTTGAACCGCTCGCCGAACCGGAGGATCTTGGAGGACGAGCCGCCGGGAATCACCGCCCTGAACGTGCGTCCCGGCCGCGGACCGCCGCATACCTCGTGGAGCAGCCGGCCCATCGTCAGCTTGCCGCATTCGACCTCGAAATAGCCCGGACGCTGCACGTGACCGCTGACGCACAGCAGGCGTGTGCCGGTGTTGTTGGGCGTGCCGATCCGCGAAAATGCCTCGCCGCCCATGTCGGCGATATGCTTCACATGGCACAGCGTCTCGACGTTGTTGACGATGGTCGGGCACTGGTAGAGGCCGAGCACGGCCGGGAAATACGGCGGCTTGATCCGCGGATAAGGCCGCTTGCCCTCGAGCGACTCGATCAGGCCCGTCTCCTCGCCGCAGATGTAGGCCCCGGCTCCGCGGTGCACGTAGATCTCGCAGGAGTAATCCGTGCCGAGGATGTTGGACCCGACGAAATGGTGCGCCCGCGCCTCGGCGATGGCCTGCTCGAGAATCCGGGCTCCTTTGGGAAACTCGCCGCGGATGTAGATGTAGGCCTGTTTCACCTGGTTGGCCCAACAGGTGATCATGATCCCCTCGATGAGCTGATGCGGGTCCTGATGGATGATGTAGCGGTCCTTGAACGTGCCCGGCTCGGATTCGTCGGCGTTGACGACCAGGTAGACGGGCTTCGCGCTGCGCCGATCCACCAGCGTCCATTTGACACCGCAGGGGAACCCGGCACCGCCGCGGCCGCGTAGGCCCGATTTCTTGACTTCGTCGATGAGTTCGGCCGGCTTCCGCTGCACGGATTTCTTCAGCACTTCGTAGCCGCCGTGCCGCAGATAGCAGTCGATGTCCGGCGTGTAACCGGCTTCGTCGATGTGCTCGAAAATGATGCGGCGTTCGGCGGGATGAGGCATGTCGGAAATTGTTGGCTCAGCCGTGGGCGGGTGCAGGTGCTTCGCGGACGTGGCGGGCGAAATCGCCGTGCGGGATCGGCGGCAGGTCGGACACGGGGCGTTGATACGCGTAGGCGGCGGCGGCAACGGTGCGTCCGTCCGCCATCAACACCGGCAGCATCACCCGACGAAATTCGCCCGCTTCGGGCGAGGCCGGATCAATGCCTTCATAGTCATCAATCCGCGCCAATGTCCCCGACGGATCGAACAGCCGGTAGATTTCGCCGGTCACCGTGCCAACGTCCGGCGCCGGCACCAGGCCTGCATAATCCGCTGTCGCGTAAAGGCGTCCACACACGGTTCCGGACCCGAGGTACTCCGCGCTGTCCGCCAGCAGCCGGTGCGCCGGGTGCCCGGCGGCGCGGCGCAGCGTGCCGTAGACGAACAGCAGGTCAATGGTGGCGGAGGCCGGCATGGGTGGAAGACTGAGGATCAGGCGGGTCGGCTTGCAGCCGCCTCCTGTTTGATCCGGGCGGCCAGGTCCTTGACCCGCGCCGCGTCAACATTCTCGTGGAGTTCCTCGTCGATCATCACCACCGGGCCACTGCCGCAACTCGCCAGGCATTCCACGAACTCGATCGTCACCTCACCGTCGGACGACGTCTCCCCCAGCCCGCACCCGAACTGCCGCTGCAGTTCCTCGCATACCTGGTAGCCGCCGACCATCGCGCACGACAACGTGCGGCAGACCTTGATGTGACGCCGTCCGATCGGCTTCTGGCGGAACATCGGGTAGAAGGTGACCAACTCGTGGACGTTGATCGGCTGCAATTCGAGCTTGGTCGCGATCCATTCCACCGCCTCGGCCGGGACGTAGCCCAGGTCCTCCTGCACCAGGTGCAGCAGCGGCAGCGCCGCACTCCGTTTCACCGGATAATGCGTGATCACCTCGTCGATCTTCTGAAGTGTTTCGGGTTTGAGATTCACGGCGACAACAGAAATGAAGCAGCGGTCAGCGATCGCATTCGCCCATGACGAAATCGAACGAGCCAAGGATCGAAACGATGTCGGCCATCATCGCCCCGACGCAGACCTTGGGCAGGATGCTCAGATTGCAGAATGACGGGGCGCGGATCTTCAGACGCCACGGCACTCCGCCGCCGGTGGAGACAACATAGAATCCGAGCGCTCCCTTTGGATTTTCCGCCTCGAAGTACACCTCGCCCGGCGGCATCTGCGGACCCTCGGTCACCAGCATGAAATTCTGGATCAACTCCTCCATGCTGGTCAGGATCTTGTCCTTCGGTGGCGCAAAGATCCGCACCGCATCGCGGGCATACCAATCGCCCGACGGAAAGTTCTTGATCGCCTGCCGCACGATGCGCACCGATTGGCGCATCTCCTCGCCGCGGCAGAGATAGCGGTCGTAGCAGTCTCCCTTGGATCCGACCGGCACGTCGAATTCGTACTGCTCGTACCCGCAGTAGGGCTTGTCCTTGCGGAGATCCAGCGGCACGCCGGTGCACCGGAGGTTCGGGCCCGTGAGCCCGTACGCGATCGCGTCCTCGCGGGAGATCACGCCGACATCCACGGTGCGGTCGAGGAAGATCCGGTTGCGCGTCAGCAGGGCAAGCGTCTCCTCCAGGATCGGCAGGAACTGGTCGCAAAAGGCACCCACACGGTCGAGCCAGCCCTCGGGAATGTCGCGCGCCAGTCCGCCGATGCGGGTGTAACTGGTGGTGAACCGCGCCCCGGTGAGCTCCTCGAACAGCTTGTAGAGCTTCTCCCGCTCCGTGAATGTGTAGAGAAACACCGTCCAGGCGCCCACGTCGATCCCGTAGGCGCCGAGGCCCATGAGGTGCGAGGAGATGCGCGCCAACTCCGAGATGATGACGCGGATCGCCTGGCAGCGGGGCGGCACCTCGAGATGGGCCAGACGCTCCACCGCGATTGCATAGGCGACGTTGTTGGCGAGCGGGGCGAGGTAATCCAGACGGTCGGTGTACGGCACGAACTGGTTGTACGTCATGTTCTCGGCGATCTTTTCATCGCCGCGATGGAGATAGCCGACCACCGGATCTGCCTTGGTGACGATTTCGCCGTCCAGTTCCATCTGCAGGCGCAGCACGCCGTGCGTCGACGGGTGCGAGGGTCCCATGCTGATCGACATCTTCTCCGTCGGGAGATCCGGAGCGGCCGCCGCGGCCTTGGCCGCGCTGTCGGGAAATGTGTATTCGTTCGCCATGGCGCTGTAGCTGGTCGTTTACCGGGGCTTTTCCTCCTCCTCGGTCCAGCTTTGATCCTTGGCCCGCGGTTCGGCCTCATCGAGGGTCGTTCCGTGCTTGGCCACAAACGGGCCGCCCATGTACGGAGCGGGCTGCACCCCGGCGGCGGTCTCGGAGACGACGTCCGCATCGGGCAAATCGGTGTCGAGGCCGGCCAGCGGGAATTCCTTGCGCAGCGGGAAATACGGATATCCGTCCCACATCAGGATGCGGCGCAAGTCGGGGTGCCCCGGGAACGTGATGCCGAACATGTCGAAGACTTCGCGTTCGTGCCAGTTGGCCGCCGGCCACAGGCCGGTGGCGGAAGGCATGCTCGGATTCGCGGCATCGACACAGTCGGCTGCGAGGCGCACGTAGCCGTGGTCCCGGGTGGAAAGCAGATGCCAGACCACCGTAAACCGCGGCGTCTTGCCGACACCCCAGTCGATGGCCGTCAGATCCACCAGCATGTCAAACCCCGCGGCGTCGCGCAGGAGCTGCAGCGCGCCCGGGGCGTAGGCAGCCGGAACGTTGAACGCCGGACAGTCCGCACTCGCCCGCGCGCTGGTCTTGGGAAACTGCCCATGAAGCAGGGCGGCTGGATCGGAGGTGACGGTCATTGGCGGATGCAGGCGGGGCGACTCAGGCTCGGAAGAGTTGTCGGGCCGCCGGCTCGCGCCGGACCTTGGCCTGCAACCGGACGAGCGCGTCCAGCAGCGCCTCGGGCCGCGGCGGGCAGCCGCTGACGTAGACGTCCACCGGCACGATCCGGTCCACTCCCTGCAGCACCGCATAACTCCGGTACATCCCGCCCGTGCTGGCGCATGCGCCCATCGCTATAACCCACTTGGGTGCACACATCTGGTCGTAGATGCGGCGGACCTGGGGCGCCATCTTGTAGGTGACCGTGCCGGAAACGATCATGCAATCCGACTGGCGCGGCGAAAATCGCATCACCTCGGCACCGAAACGGGCGATATCGAACCGGGCCGCCGCCACCGCCATGAGCTCGATGGCGCAGCAGGCCAGGCCCATCGGCATGGGCCACATGGAGTTGGTCCGGATCCAATTGATGACCGCGTCGAGTCGGGACACCACGAGGTCCCCCTCGATCTTGCTGTTGTAGGTCAGTTCAGTGTTCGCGGATACCATGACAATTCAGACAAAAATACGGTTCACGCTACCACCCCCCCGAGGTCAGGCAAGTAGCTTTTGGATTTGCGTGGATCCCGACGCGCCCGATTCACCCTTGACCCCTCGAATCGCTTTCAACTCTATTTTTCCTTTTAGCCCCACGACCGGAACGTCCTGCGGCGTATCGGCCGGGTCGCCGGAGAGGTGACGGAGTGGTCTAACGTGCATGATTGGAAATCATGTGTACGGGTAACCGTACCGAGGGTTCGAATCCCTCCCTCTCCGCCAGCCTCCGCCTGAGCCGCATATCTTGAATGCTGTCCCCGGCGACGGCGGGGGTTTCTCCCGCGGCTCCGGACCGTGGCCGCAAGCGGCTTTGATGGCGATGCGTATTGGAACGCCTGCCGGCCCCGGAGATGCCGTGATCGAGCGACCGGTTCAAACCGGAACCACCGAACAGCCTTGGATCTTGAAAAACGCTTGGCGAGTCGCCGGAGAGATGCGGTACACTTTCAGTCCGCGATGACTGCCGCTCCTTATGTTCACGGTTATTCGACGCGCGAAGCGGAACGCTTGTGCGATCAGGCGCAATCCCTGGCGGAACTCCTCCACGCCGACGAGACGTATCCGCCCGGGGCGCTCATCCTCGAAGCCGGTTGCGGAACCGGCGCGCAGACGGTGATCCTGGCACGAAACAATCCGACCGCAAAGCTGGTGTGCGTCGACCGGTCCCCGCAGTCGCTCGCACAGGCCCGGCGCGCCGTCGCCCGGGCACGCCTCGCTCGGGTGACATTTGAGAAAGCCGACCTTCTGCACTTGCCCCACCCCGACGGCATGTTTGATGCCGCCTTTGTATGCTTTGTCCTTGAACATCTGGCTGATCCGCCCGCGGTCCTGGGTGAACTAAAGCGAGTTCTGCGGCCCGGCGGAATGCTCACGGTCGTGGAGGGAGACCACGGCTCGGCTTACTTTCATCCCGACAGCATTTTCGCCCGCAAAGCGATTCAATGCCTGGTTGACCTGCAGAAGGAGCACGGCGGCGACGCGCTGATCGGCCGGCGCCTCCACCCTCTCCTTTGTGCCGCAGGCTTCTCCAACGTGTCGGTGTCGCCGCGCGTCGTCTATGCCGACGCCTCCAGGCCCAGAATGGTGAGGGGATTTACCCGCGACACGTTCACCGCAATGGTGGCGGGCGTTGGGCCCGAGGTGTTGCGCCGCAAGCTGATGAATCCGTCCGATTGGCGCCGGGCGATCCGAGACCTCCATCGCACTGCCAGCGCCGACGGCGTCTTCAACTACACGTTCTTCAAGGCGAAGGGGATAAAGGGCCCGCCGGCCCGCCGGCATGGCGCCAACGCCGCAAAAATGGCACCTTCCCCTCGCCAAACCATCAGCCGGCCGTCATCTTAGGCTTTGTCAGCCCGCACCATGGTCGCTCCCGATCCCACCCCACAGTCCCAGCTCGCCGCCGCCGAGTTCGACCTCGCGTTGGTACGCAAATACAATGTGCCGGGGCCGCGCTACACCTCTTATCCCACGGCGCCGCAATTCACCGAGACGATACCGGCCGAGGCGCTTGTCGAAGCGGTGCGTCGCGACAACGAGGACGCCGCACTTCCGCTTTCCCTCTATTTCCATCTGCCCTTCTGCGAAACCCTGTGCTGGTTCTGCGGCTGCACGACGGTGATCACTCTCCGCCGGGACGCCGCATCGGAATATGTCGAGCACCTCGCCCAGGAGCTGGCCCTGGTGGCGCCCCTGGTGAATCCCGGCCGCCGCGTGCAGCAGATGCATTTTGGTGGCGGCACACCAACGTTCCTGCCGCCGGACGTGATTCGGCGCCTCGGAGACCTCATTCACTCGCGCTTCGCCTTTGCCCCCGATTCGGAAAACAGCGTCGAAGTCGATCCGAGGCGCATTTCCCGGGATCATGTGCGGGCGTTTCGGGAATTGGGCTGCCACCGCGCTTCGCTCGGCGTGCAAGACACCAATCCCCGAGGTGCAGCTCGCGGTCCATCGCGTCCAACCGATGGAAGTCACCCGGCGGGCATTCGACTGGATGCGCGAGGAGGGCTACCACTCGATCAGCGTCGATCTCATCTTCGGCCTGCCCCGGCAGACGGCGGATTCGTTCGCGCGCACGATCGACGAGGTATTGAGCCTGCGCCCCGACCGGCTGGCCGTGTTCAGCTACGCCCACGTCCCCTGGATCAAACCGTCCCAGAAGATCTTCGAAAAGCAGGCGAACCTCCCCTCGACCGAGGAGAAACTGAAGATGCTGGCCATCGCAGTCGCGCGGCTCACCGAGGCCGGGATGGTCTATATCGGCATGGATCATTTTGCCCGGGCCGATGACGAGCTGGCTGTCGCCCAGCGTCAGGGCACACTGCAGCGCAATTTCCAAGGCTACAGCACGCACGCCGGCGCCTCCATTTACGGCTTCGGGATGTCGTCGATCTCCCAGACCGCCGACTCCTACCGCCAGAACCGCAAGGAGTTGCCGGATTATTGTGCCGACCTGGGCGCCGGCAAGCTGCCGCTGGAACGCGGACTCATCCTCACCGAGGAGGACCGCCTCCGCCGGCAGGTCATCATGCGCATCATGTGCGACCGCCGCGCAAATTATGCCGACCTTTCGCGCAGGCTCGGCATCGATTTCCGGAAGAAATTCGCGCGGGAGATCGAATCTCTCGCCGATCTCGAGGCCGACGGCTTGTTGCGTCGCGATGCGGATGGCTTCGTGATCACCGGGGTCGGTGCGCTGCTGATCCGCATCGTGGCCATGCGCTTCGACGCCTATCTCGAAGCCGGGCCCCGCCGCTTCTCCCGGACCGTCTAGCAGCCCGTCGGACTTGGGTTCAAGCGGGGTCGGCGGTGGGCAGAGGATTTTTTTGCGTGGACCGCGTTTCCCCCCGGCGGGCTGCTAAACGCCGCGCCAAGCGCGGCGCGCAATTCGGATTTTGCCCCTTGGGCGCCCAGACCAGCGAGGCGGGATCGATCTTACCCCATCCTGGCCGTTGGCGCGGTGAGTTTGAGTGTGTGCAGCCGTCGGACATTGTAGGCCAGGCACACGAGCGTCCACTCCGTGGACACGTTCTCCACTCCGCGCAGCAGGAACTGGCGGAAGCCCAGGACCGATTTGATAATGCCGAACACCGGCTCGACGGTTTGCTGGCGCAGCTTGTACAGCGCTTTGCCGGCGGAGGTCTTCAATCGATGGCGCATCTGCTCGCTCAGCCTCGCGCCCGGCGGAGGCGCCGGCGGCTCCGGGTTCCTTTCCAAGTTGGCGACGCTGCGATGATGGCTGGTTTTTTCGAGAGGCGCATACACCGTGGTGTCCGCCGGGGTGCCGTCCGGCTTTTGTTCGATGGCTTGCACCGCCGCTTCGCTGAAGAAACCGCTGTCGGCCAGCACCGCTTGGATGGGGCCAGCCTCCGGGGCGACCGCCGCGACGGTGGCCACCAGTTCCTGTTTGTCGTTGGGAGCCTGGCTCACGCGCTCGCCCACGATCAAGCGGCTGGTCGTGTCCACGACCGCCTGCGCGTTGTAGGCCTGCTGGAAGCCGTCGGCAGTCTTCATGATACGGCTGTCCGGGTCGGTGAAGTTGTGCTGGTCGGCGGGTTTGGGCGCGGGGCTGGGGGGCTTGGGGACCGGCCCGCGGGATTTGCTGCCGCGCTGCTCCCGGCTCTGCCGGTCGACCAGTTTCTTTTCGTAGTCGGCTTGCTCGGCGGCGTAGCGGGCGCGGGCCCGCGCTTCGATCTGGGCGCGGGCTTTTTCCAGGGCCGCCTTGCGCTCCTGACGGCGCACGATCTCTTCGGGAATCGTCAGCCCTTCCTGCAGCGGGGTGGCATCGGCCTGCTCGGCTTTGGCCAGCAACTGCTGCACCTCCCCCTCCAGTTGCTCGATCGACTTGCCGGCGCGTGCGTAGCTCACGGCGGAGTGCTTGCTCGCGTTGGCCGCGATCTTGGTGCCATCGACACTGACGGTGATCTGGCCGAACTGGGCGAGCTTCAGCTCCTGGGCCAGTTGCAGCACCTTGACGAAACTCTCCGTGAACAGCGCCCGGTTCTCGCGTCGGAAGGTGCAGATCGTGTCGTGATCGGGATGGGTGTCGGCGGTGAGCAGCCGCACCGGCACGCTGTCGCAGGTGGACTGTTCGATCCGGCGCGAACCGAACACTCCGGTCGCATAACTGTAGATGAGCAGGGCCAGCAACATCGACGGCGGATACTGCTCGCTGCCGGTGCCGCGGGTATTGACCT
Source organism: Opitutaceae bacterium (assembly GCA_046704465.1). Lineage (GTDB taxonomy): Bacteria > Verrucomicrobiota > Verrucomicrobiia > Opitutales > Opitutaceae > Fen-1467. The sequence goes on from JBJKRV010000037.1 coordinate 10,300, forward strand.
CGACCTGCCGCAGGTCGAGTTGCCCGACCGCTTCGAGAATGAAGTGGACCAGATGGTTCGCCGGCACCCACTCCCGCAGATCCGGCGGCAACAACAGCGGCGTGTCCCGATCGATGTTGACGAAACGTGTGGCCATGCCGCCCGTGCAGCAACTCTCCCGCCAACTGCCCGCGGTGGCCCAAAATGACCAGCTCCGAACACCCCGCAGCGGATCTTCACTTTAGCAGGCTGTCGCTATCCAAACGACAGGCTCGCCGCCCGTCGGCAAAACCTAAGTCCGACAGCCTGCTAGCCTGGATATTTCACAGGGGGGATGAAGCCCGGGCGCGGTTCGTGCTTAAGTAGTTGGTGTGAACAAAACAACTTCGTCCGAGGGCCGCGCCCGGGCTTCAACAGACTGTCAGCAGGGATCGTTCCAGTTTCAAGACCTGGGTGCGCGCGAGGTGGTGGCGGATTTTACCGGTGGGGTGCTCTCCAGTGACGGGGGCGTGCTGCTGTTGCGGCAGCTCGATCGGGGGCTGGGGGTGACCGCGGCGCTGGCGCAGTGCTTCGCGGACCGGCGGGATCCGCGCTTGGTCGATCATTCGGTCCAGCAACTGCTCGCCCAGCGCATCTACGCGTTGGCCCTGGGCTACGAGGATCTCAACGATCACGGGCAACTGCGCCGGGATCCGCTCTTGGCGAGCGCGTGCGAGAAGGCCGATCCGCTGGGGCGGGATCGGCGCCACGACCGGCGCGCGGCGCTGGCGGCGGCCTCGACGTTGAACCGGCTGGAGTTGTCGAACCAGCGGGCCAGCCGCGGCCACAAGCTGCCGCATGATCCGGGGAAGGTGCAGGCGTGTCTGCTGCGCGCGGCGGTGCGCGGCCTGCCCAAGCACGCCCAAGAGATCGTGCTGGATCTGGACAGTATGGGGCACCTGGTGCATGGGCTGCAGGAAGGCCGGCACTTCAGCGCCTACTATGACGGGTACTGCTACCATCCGCTCTACGTCCTGGCCGGGGACCTCGTCTTGTGGGCCCAGTTGCGCCCGAACGAGAACACCACGGGTGGGGACGTGGTCGCGGCGCTGCAGCAGATCGTGCCGGCGATCCGGCAGCGCTGCCGCAAGGCGCGCCTGATCGTGCGCGGGGACAGTGGCCATTGCCGCCCTGAGATCATGGACTGGTGTGAGAACCAGCCGGGGCTCTATTACTGTCTGGGGCTGCAGCAGAACCCGCGGTTGGTCGAACGCTTGGGGCCGGCCTTGGGCCAGGCGCGCCAGCGCCACTGTCTGTGTGGCGGGGCCAGCGTGCGGGTGTTCACCGAGTTTGCCTATCAGACGCGCCAAACTTGGCGGCGGGCGCGGCGGGTGATCGGCAAGGCCGAGGTGACGGCCCAGGGGGACAATCCGCGCTTCGTGGTGACCAACCTGCCCGCCGCGGGCTTTGCCGGGGAGCAGGACCGGGAACGCTTCGCCCCGGCCCGGCTGTACGAGCAGCTCTACTGCGCGCGCGGGCAGATGGAGAACATCCTCAAGCAGCAAGTGCTCGATCTCGCGGCCGATCGGATGAGCACCCATCACCTGGCCAGCAACCAGTTGCGGCTGTGGCTGGCCGCCTTCGCCTATCTGTTGCTCGAACGGCTGCGGGCGATCGGCTGCCGCGGCACCGAACTGGCCCGGGCCACCGCGGGCACGATCCGCCTGAAGCTGCTGAAGGTAGCCGCCCAGGTGCGCGTGAGCGTGCGGCGGGTCTACGTGCAGCTCAGCAGCGCCTATCCCTGGCCGGACTTGTTCCGCCTCTGCCATGCCCGGCTGATGAAGCTGACGGTAGCCGACGGTTGAAGGTCCAGACCTACTATCGCTCAACCGGCGTGTGGACCGCGCCGCAATGGCGCCGTGTCGGCCCAGCTCCGGAAAAATCGGTTTTCCTCAGCCCGAAAGCCCGCGAACGTCACCCAACCGCCTTACGCCGGAAAAAATCCTAGCGGGCAGCCTCATTGGCCAGCTCCGGGCCCGATCGCGCCCGCCCTTCGCCTCGCCTGTGAAATATCCAGGCTAGAGGTTCAGCGCCTCTCCCGGTTTGAGGACTGCGACCTTGTGGCCGGCCTTGGCCGCGTCGGCGGCAAAGCGACCGGCGTCGACCGCGATCGGCGGCCAGGTGTTGTAGTGCATCGGCACCGCCAGCTTCGCCTTCAGCATTCCGAGCGCGGCCACGGCATCGTCGATGCCCATGGTGTAATTGTCACCGATCGGCACCATCGCCAGGTCGAGGCCCGCCTGGCCGATGAGCTGCATGTCGAGAAACAGCGCGGTGTCGCCCGAATGGTAGATGACCTTTACGTCGAGCCAAAGGAGAATGCCGCAGCGACTGCCAAGGTAGACCGGGTTCAGGCCCTCGTTGGCGCTCGAGTAGTGGTGGGCGATCGTGAGCTTCACGCGGCCAAAGGGGAAATTGAATCCGCCGCCCGGATTCAGGCCGTGTGTCGCCACCCCCTGCGCGCCGAAGTATTCGGCGATCTCGTGGTTGGCGATGATCGGCGCCCGGCACCGTTTCGCGATGCCGAGGGCATCGCCGATATGGTCGCTGTGACCGTGGGAACAGAGGATGTAGTCGACCGTGACGTCGTCGGCCTTGATCTTGGCGAGAGGATTGCCGGTGATGAAGGGGTCGATGATCAGCCGGGCCTGGGCGGTTTCGACGAGGAAGGTGGAGTGGGCGACGTAGGTGATTTTCATGGGAGGGAGGAGAGGGAGAATGGTTGGTCCGCCGGCGCGTCTCATTCCGCCACAGGCTGCGAAATCCGGTTGATCCGGGCCATCAGTGCGGGGGTGAGCCGTCCGACAACGTCGAGCGCGCCGAGGTTCTCCTTCAGCTGCTCGACCTTGGAGGCGCCGAGGATGACGGTGCTCACGTGCGGGTTTTTCAGGCACCAGGCGACCCCGAGCCGGGGCAGGGTGGTGTCGAGGTCCCGGGCGATCGCCGCCAGGCGCCGGACGGCGGCAAGGCGCTGCTCGAGGTTGCCGGAGTACAGGCTCTTGCGCAGCCACTCCAGGCCGGGGACCCGCAGGCGCGAGTTGCCGGGCACCCCGCGGAGGTACTTCCCGGTCAGGAAGCCGGACGCCAGCGGGGACCAGATCGTGGTGCCAAGTCCGAACTTCCGATAAAGCGGCGCGTACTCCTTCTCGACACGGGTGCGG
>JBJKRV010000038.1:0-6493 GCA_046704465.1 Opitutaceae bacterium
GGCCTCCAGCCCCGGATTCAAGGGTGCGCATCGCGCCCAGCTTTCCTGCGCCGGCCGGGCTAACACCTCGATTTGCGCGGCCAGGGTGAGGCGACTGAAAGGAACCGGCCGCGGTCCGGTCTCATCCGCCAACAACGGTGGCAGCCCGGCCGCGCTCCGCCAGCCGGCGGGCAGACGCCGCCGCCAGGCACGCCACAGCCAGAGCTGCCGCCGGCGTTCCTCCGTCCAGTTGAACAAGCCCGCATCGACCATCACCTCGCGGTAATTCTGGGGAAAACGGAAGCCGAACCGGGCGAGGTCAGGGGAAACGTTGGGCAGGGAGCGGGCGATCAGCGGCCGCCCGGCTGCAGCCGCTTCGAGATAGGGCAGGCCGAAGCCTTCCTGCAGCGAAGTCATCAACAGGACCTCGCTCGCCCCGATCAGTTCCCGCACTGACGGGGCCGTCTTCGCTTGCCTCTCCAAGACGCCCAGGCGCAGCCGCCAGCCGTGCCGCCGGACGGCCGCAGCCAGCCGGCGGGCGTAGGGAATCTCATCGGCCGAACTCGCTCCGCCCGTCGTCACCAGCCAGGCCTCTGGGCGCAGCCAGCGCGTCAGCAAGAGAGCCTCGGCGATGTTCTTCCGGCGCAGCAGCCGGCACGGCATCAACCAGACCGGCCCGTCGTCGTCCAGACGCCGCCGCAACCAGGTCCGCGCGGCGCGCACCCGCGCGGCGGCCGGCGGCGGCTGTGTCCCGCCGGGATTGGGCAGCCATCCGGACCGCCCGGAGAAATGGCGCCGGAGAATCGTCGCGTCGGCCTGGTTGATCGCGGCATGCCGGACATTCGGCGCGGTCGCAAAGACCGCGTCCGCCACCGCCCGCAGTGTCCGGAACCCGGCCCGGCGCATCTCGGCCCATCGGCGCCACCGGTTGTCGAACCACCAATCGTGATGATGAAAGACGAGACGGACTCCCCGGTCCGCGCAGACTTCGGTCAGCGCGCGCGCCAGCGGGAGATTGCGCCCCAGACCTGGATTGTGCGCCCAGACGACGGTTCCGCCGGGATCTCCGCCCCCGAGTTCCGCCCGGAGCCGCGCTGCGATCGTTCCGGTCTGCCGTCGCCCGCCCGTATGATACCCAAACTGCGGCCACACCTGCACGGTGACCGGCACCGGGTCGAGCAGGCGGCGAAAGTTGCCCAGCCAGCGCTCATCCGGGCCCTCCCCGCCGACCAGGACCACGGCGTCGGCCCGCGGACGCAGCGCGCGCACCAGCGCCGGAGTCGCCAGTTCGATCACCCGGCGGACCCCGCCCGGGCGGTAATGGAAATGCACCACGACGAGCTTCACCGGGCCCGCATTTTCTCCGGGCGGCGCGGCCGCGCCAAGCCTTTCGTGTCCGCCCGAAATTCCTCGCTTGCCCGCCCTGCACCTCCGGCGTCACAATGAATCCCGGATGGCTGACTTCTTCCAGACAGGGGCCATCGCGACGCTTCATCGCCTCGGCCAGCCAAACGTCCAGCGCCTGGAGGAGGAACTGGTACGCTATGCCGAGGAAGTACCCATCGCCCTGGTCCTCCCGTGCCATCTGCGCGAACTCGGAACCCCGGCGCTGCGCGGGATCATCCGCGAGCTCAAGGACGTCCCGTACATCGCGCAGATCGTGATCGGCGTCGATGGCGTCGCCCGCCGCCGCGACTGGCGGCGCGCGCAGCGGATCTTCTCGCAACTGCCGCAGAAGCCGACGCTGCTGTGGAACGACGGACCGCGCATGCAGACCCTCTTCCGCAAACTGGAGGAGGCCGAGTTGAATCCCGGTCCGGGCGGCAAGGGCCGCAACGTCTGGATCTGCTGCGGCTACGTCCTGGCCAGCGAGCAGGCGCGGATGGTGGCGGTGCACGACTGCGACATCCTCACCTACAACCGTGAGCTCCTCGCGCGGCTCTGCTATCCGGTCGTGAATCCGAGCTTCGGCTTCGATTTCTGCAAGGGCTACTACGCCCGCGTCACCGACCAGCTGAACGGCCGGGTCATGCGCCTGCTGGTCACGCCGCTGCTCCGGGCGTTGAAGAGCATCCTCGGCACACACCCTTTCCTGGTCTATCTCGACACCTTCCGCTACCCCCTTGCCGGGGAGTTCGCCCTCAATATCGACCTCGTGCGGCGCGTCCGCATTCCCTGCGACTGGGCCCTCGAGGTGGGCCTGCTCGCGGAGGTGTTTCGCAACTGCGCGCCGCGCGGCATCTGCCAGACGGAACTGTGCGACGTCTACGACCACAAGCATCAGGACCTGTCGTCGCGCGATCCGGACAAGGGCCTCAACCGGATGGCCATTGACATCGTGAAGTCGCTCTACCGGCGCATGGCGGCCGAGGGCATCAAGCTCGACGCCGGGCTGTTCGACACCCTGCTGAGCGCCTACAGCCGGCAGGCGGAGGACACGCTGCGCTTCTACTCCGCCGACTCGGCCATCAACGGGCTCAATTACCCGCGCCACGACGAGGAGCGCGCGGTCAACACCTTCGTCCGCGCCATCCGCGCCGCCACCGAGGCCTTTCAACGGGACCCGCTCTGGACGCCGCTCATCTCCAACTGGAATCGCATCCAGTCCGCCCTCCCCGGTTTTCTCGACGAACTGCTCGAGGCGGTGCGGATCGACAACGAATGAAGCGGCCCGGCGCGGGGGTCCGGCGCCGGTCCTCGCTTCCCGGTCCCGTCCCGCCGGCAAGTCATGCCCTCCCCGCTCTTCCACCATCTGGAGTTCCTCTACGGCGACGCCGCCGCCCCGGAACTGGAGCGACGCACGCGGCAACTGCTCGCACGATTTCGCGAGGCCGGCGCGACGCCGCCCGCCCCGCGCGAGGGCCTGCCCTTGACGCAGCGCGACGCGCTGCTGATCACCTACGCCGACCAGGTGCGCGCCCCCGGCGAGCCGCCCCTCCGGACGCTTGGCGGGTTTGCGGCGCGCCATCTCGACGGAGTCGTGAGCGGCCTCCACCTGTTGCCGTTCTATCCCTGGTCCTCGGACGACGGCTTCTCGGTCAAGGACTACCTCGCGGTCGACCCCGCCTGCGGCTCGTGGGACGACATCGCACGGATCGGCGCCCGTTTCGACCTGATGTTCGACGCGGTGTTCAATCACCTGTCCGCCCAGAGCACCTGGTTCCGCGGTTACCTGCAGGGCGATCCGTCGTGGCGCGACTTCTTCATCGCCGTCGAAGGCCGGCCCGATCTGACCCGGGTCGTCCGGCCGCGCGCCCTGCCGCTGCTCACGGAGTTCCCCGCGGCCGGCGGTGTCCGCCGGATCTGGACCACCTTCAGCGCCGATCAGGTCGACCTCAACTTTCACAACCCCGAGGTGCTGCTGCGGGTGCTGGAGGTGCTGCTGGCCTACGTCGCCCGCGGGGCGCGCTTCATCCGGCTCGATGCGATCGCCTTTCTGTGGAAGGAGCCCGGCACCACCTGCCTGCACCTGCCCCAGACCCACCGGGTGATCCAATTGCTGCGGACCGTGTTGGATGAGGCCGCCCCGCAGGTCCTGCTGATCACGGAGACCAACGTGCCGCACGCCGACAACGTCCGCTATTTTGGCGACGGTCGCAACGAGGCCCAGCTCGTGTACAACTTCGCGCTGGCGCCGCTGGTGCTGCACGCATTGCAGACGGAAGATGCCGCCGCGCTCGTCCGCTGGGCGCAGTCGCTCGCCCCGCCATCCCCGTGGGTGACGTTCTTCAATTTTCTCGCCTCCCACGACGGCATCGGCCTCAACCCGGTGCGCGGCATCCTCAGCGAGGCGGAAATCGACGCCCTCGTCCGGCGCACGGGCGCGCACGGCGGATTCGTCTCCAACAAATCCAACCCGGACGGCACGGAAAGTCCCTACGAGATGAACATCAATTTTCTCGATGCGCTGTCCGACCCGGCCGGCGGCGATTCCCCGGCGCAGGCGGCGCGCAAGCTCGTCACCGCCCACGCCATCATGCTGAGTCTTCAGGGGGTCCCCGGCCTCTATTTTCACTCGCTCTTCGGCTCGCGCGGGGACCCGGCGGCCGTGGCGGCGAGCGGGATCAAGCGCCGGATCAACCGGGCCAAGCTCGAGCGCGCCTCGCTCGAGCGCGAACTGGCCGATCCCGGTTCGCTGCGGTCGCAGGTGTTCAGCGGCTTCCGGACCCTGCTGGGCATCCGGCGCCAGCAGGCCGCGTTCGCCCCGGCCGCACCGCAGGAGGTGCTCGCTGTCGATCCGCGCCTCTTTGCGATCATCCGCGAGGCCCCGGGCGGCGGCGGGCGCTTCCTCGGGCTGCACAACGTCAGCCGGCATTCCGTGCCGGTCGACGCCGACACGCTGCGCCGGCACGGGTTCGTCAAGCGGGCGGACCTACTGACCGCCGGCCGGAACGCGGCCGGTGGCCTCCGCGTCGAGCCGTGGGGCACCCGTTGGCTGCGGGCGGACTAGAAGCCCTCGCCGAAGAGATTGGCCAGGCGCGCGTTCAGCTTGCGGCTCGCCACCGAGTAGGAGAAGTACTTCAGCCCCAGGGCGAAATTTGTCGTCGCCCATTCCTGGCGGAGCGCCGCATCCCGCAGGACGGCTCGCACCTGCTCCACCGTCTCCCCCGACACGAGCTGCGACATCTCCACGGTCTTGAATCCGAGCGGATCGAGGTCCCGGGCGTAGACGGAGTAGATGTTCACCACGACCGGCTTGCCGAAATAGATCGCCTCCAGAAAGGCGTTGCCGAAGCCCTCATACAGACTCGGGTAGGTGACCAGGTCGGCGTGCGGATAAACGTCGTAGAGGGTGTAGACCTTGCGGCCCTGGGCGTTGAGGCCGCGCACCTCGCCCACCCGGTCGGCAATGAAGCGCACATCGATGCCGGCATCGGCGATGCGGTCCTTCAGCATGGCCATGTACACGTTGCCTTCGTCACCGGCGGGATGGGAGACGACCAGCTTGGCGCGCGGATCCCGGAGCCGGCGCACGAGCTCGATCGCATGCTCGATGCCCTTTCGCTGCACCACGCGCGTGGGCTGCAGGATGAAGACGTCGTCGTCCCGCAGTCCGATCTCCCGCCGGAGGTCGCGGTTGTAGTCGTCAATGCCCGGCGGCGGGGATTCGAATTCCAGCACGTTCGGGATGATCGCGGACGGCAGGCTGCAGCGCCGGGCGAGCTCCTTCTGGGCCATCGAGTTGATGACGACGTGCTCGACGCGCGGCATGGCGCCCGGGAACGCCGCGCGCAGGTAGTCGTTCACCGAGCTGAGCACGAACCGCTCCCGTTCCCACGCGAAATCGTGATGGTGGGCGATCGCCGGCAGCGTCGTCTCCCCGATCACCTCGGTCATGGCGAGGCCGAGCGGCACGTGCATCGGAATGGCGAGGATGTTCTCCGGCACCAGCACCTCGATGCGGAATCGCTCGATGAACCGGTAGATCTCGTCCTTCAGCCGTTCCTTGATCGCCTGGATCCGCCGGGTCGTCTCGCGGGAGCGCACCGTGACTCCGAACAGCCCCGCCTGCAGTTCGCGCACCTCCGGATGGTCGAAATGGGCCAGTGGCGCGAGGTGGCAGACGTCCTCCGGGCAGTCGAGCAGACCGGCCATCCAAAAACAGGAGTGGCCCATCCGTTCCAGGATCTGCGCCCACTTGCGGGCCTCGAGCGTCACGCCGTCCGTGCCGTGGAAGCGCGTGGAAATGAAACCGATTCGTTTGGGCGTGCCGGAAGCGGGAAGTACTGGAGTCATGACAGGCCGGGGTTCGATCCGAAGAAAACTGAATCCATCCTGACGGTCATCGCCAGCCGGTTTCTCGCCATCGTCCTCACAACAGCATGAAGCAGCAACCCATGATGATCGTCGGCACGAGCGCCGCCACGGCCAGCCAGAGCGGCGAGACGCCGTCGCGGAAGTAGCGGCTGAGAATGGCCTGCCCCGCCGGATTCGGGGCGTTGGCGATGACCGTCAGCCCGCCGCCGGTCACCGCCCCGGCCACCACGGCGTACTTCAGGCCGGCGGTAAATCCGGGCACGAGCGTCGAGAGATAGGTGATGGCGGCGTTGTCGTTGAAGGCGGTGAGGAAGGTGGCTCCGAGCATGAGCTGGGTCCGGTCGAGGCTCTTCAGGACCGGCTGCAGCCACCACCCCTGCATGCCGCCGTGAATGACCAGCCCGGCCAGAAAGAACCCGACCAGCAGCGCCGGCCGCAAATCGATCCGGTTCTGGTGGTGGGCCGTCGCCTGCGCGAAGCCGAGGAAGAAGAGGAAGCCGGCGATGAACAGCACCGGTTCGTGCGCCTGCCAGACGGTGAACACCAGGAAGAACACGTGGACCAGCGTGACCCAGGCGGGGATCGGATCCGTCCGGTCCTTCCAGGCCACCCGGCCCGCGCCCGCCCCCGCCCCGCGGGCCGCCAGCGCCGCGAACTCGCGGCGGAAGACCGCATAATAGAGCAGGGTCGAGGGCGCGATCCCGATAGCGGGCCGGCAGCCGAAATTTAGAAAAATTTAAGTCAGGGTCCACTTTCA
>JBJKRV010000039.1:0-8713 GCA_046704465.1 Opitutaceae bacterium
CCGAACGCGCGCCGCCGGGATGCGGATTGAAGACGACACTGTTGCCGGCCGCGACGATGTTGATGACGTTGCCGCTGAGCGTCGGCACGGAGTGCGTCACGGGCAGGATCGCGCCGACGACGCCGTACGGCGTGTACTCCTCCATCGTGATGCCGTGGTCGCCGCTGAGCCCGTAGGGCTTCAGCCACTCGACCCCCGGCACGAGTTTCACGATTTGCAGCTTCTCGATCTTGTGGTCGAGCCGGCCAATCTTCGTCTCGTCGAACTCGATCCTGCCCCAGGCCTCCGCATTGGCAGTGACGAGGGTTTTGACGATTTCCACGACCTTGGCGCGCGCCGCCACCCCCTGCTCCTTGAGCTGCAGGAACGCATCCTGCGCGGCGGCACAGGCTTCGTCGGCATCCTCAAAGATGCCGTGGTGGCGTCCGCCGGAGGCACGGCGGGGTGCGGGTTTCGGAGCCGACGCGGGCGCGGCGGCCTTCTCTCCCTCGGGCGCCGAAACCGGACGGCCCAGGCCGCGCAGCACCTCCTCCACCACCCGGCGGAGGGATTGCTCGTCAAGTTGGAGGGAAGTGCTCATTGCGGATGGTACTCAGGGACGATGCGCCGCAGCGCCGGCCTGCTCATTTCTTCGGCGGATAGATCTTCTCGTTCAGCACGTCCACGGCATCGACGATGCCGGTGATGACCGCGTCGACGGGCAGCGATTTCATGCCCGCCGCCTGCCGGGCGGAACTGCCCTGGCAGAACAGCACGAGTTCGTCCATCCCGGCCCCGAGCGTGTCGACGGCGACGATGGTGTTCTGACCCGGACGAAAGCGACCGGGATTGGCCTCGTCGACCAGTTGCGGCCGCAGAAGCAGCAGTTTGCGGCCCTTCATCGCCTCGTCCTTCTTCGTGGCGACGACCTGGCCGATGACACGGGCGAGAAACATGGAGGAAAGGGCGCGGGCGGACACCGGCTCCTCAGCCGAGAGGCGGGGCCGGCGTCGGACGCGCCGTCAGGGTTATTTCTTCGCGTTCGCGGCCTTGGGCAGCACGGTCTGGACGTCGTCGTGCGGGCGCGGAATCACCTGCACGCTGACGACTTCACCGACGGCGCGGGCGGCCTGGGCGCCGGCATCCGTGGCCGCCTTGACGGCGGCGACGTCGCCCATGACGACGGCGGAGACGAGGGCGCTGCCGACCTGCTTGGCCGGGCCGAGGAGCGTGACGTTGGCCGACTTGAGCATCGCGTCGGTCCCGGTGACAAGGGCGGTAAGGCCCCGGGTTTCGAGCAATCCGATGGCTTTTGACATGAGTGGTTGGGTTGAGGGTTAAGGTTAAAGGTTCGGCGGACGGATCAGTTCCGGGCGGCGACACAGCGCAGTGTTTCGCGCGCCACGACGAGTTCTTCGTTGGCCGGGACGACCAGCACCTTCACGCGGGAGGACGACGCGGAGATTTCACCCTCGGCACCGCGCAAAGCCTCGTTGCGCGCCGGATCGACGACGATGCCCAGTTGGTCGAGATCGCGCAGAATTGCGGCGCGCACGTCGGGGTTGTTCTCGCCGATGCCCGCCGTGAAAACGATGGCTTCGCACCCTCCCATCTCCAGGTGGAGGGCGCCGATCCAGTGCCGCGCCGAATGCACCAGCACGTCGATGGCGAGACGGGCGCGCGCATCGCCCCGGTCGGCGGCCGCCCGGATGTCGCGCAGGTCGTTGCCCACGCCGGACAATCCGAGGAGCCCGCTTTCCTTCGTCATCTGTCGTTCCACCTCGGCCAGCGACAGCCCGAGGGTTTTGAGCACGAACGGCACAGCGGCCGAGTCGAGGTCCCCCACCCGGTTGTTCTGCGGCAGGCCGGACTGCGGGCTGAGGCCCATGCTGGTGCCGATCGCCACGCCATCCCGGATCCCGGTGATGGAACTGCTGCCGCCGAGGTGGCAGGAGACGACCCGCACCGGCGGGCCCGAAACGGGAGCCGGCCCAGCCAGATAAAGGCCGCGGACGCGCTCGGCGATATCGGCGCGCCCCAGCAATTCGGCCGACCGCTCGGCGACATACTTGTGGCTGGCGCCATGGAAACCGTACCGCCGCACGCCGGCCTCGTGCCAGGTCTGGGGCACGGCGTAGCGGGTGGCGGCCTCCGGCATCCATTGGTAGAAGGCGGTCTCAAACAGGGCCACGAGGGGCACCCCCGGGAGCTTTTCCTGGAATCGGCGGATGCCCGCCGCGTAGGGCGGATTGTGCGCCGGCGCGATCTCCCTGAATCCGTCGAGGGCCGCGATCACCCGCTCGTCGGCCGGAACACAGCCGGTCAGGTTTCGGCCCAGCACCGTCTTGAACCCGACGCCGTGCAGATCGGCGGCGGACCGCACATGGCCGGCACTCTTGAGCTCGGCGAGGCAGTCGTCGATGGCGCGACCATAATCGGCAACGCGCTCGTAGCCGCCCCGCGCCAACACCGCCGCGTCCGCGCCGTTGAACCGGAACAGACGGTACTTGAACGAGGTGGAGCCGAGGTTGGCGACGAGGATGTTCATCCGCAACGAAGGGCCGGCGGACCGTGGTGGCCTGCGCGGCGCGGCGAAGGCAGGCGCGCTTCAGGCGCCGCCGGATATCCAGCGGCCGAGCATGGCCAGATCCTCGTGCGGCCGCGGAATGACCTGCACGCTGACGACTTCGCCGACCGTGGCGGCGGCCTCGGCGGCCGCGTCGATGGCGGCCTTGACCGCGGCGACATCGCCGCGAAAGAACGCCGCCACGTAGCCGCTGCCGACCGCCTGATAGCCGGTCATGGTGACGCTGGCCGCCTTGAGCGCGGAATCCGCCGCCTCAAGCATTGCGCAGAGCCCCTTGGTTTCAATCATTCCCAGTGCTTCTTGTGCCATGGTGGTAAGGGAGTTGAGTTGGGAGGTGGCGCCCGATCACAGTTCGACCTGCTTGAGCAGATCGGGATGAGGACGCGGAATGACGTGCGAGCAGACCAGCTCGCCGACGCGCTTGGCGGCCTCGGAGCCGGCCTCGACCGCGGCCTTGACGCTGCCGACGTCGCCTTTGACCACGACGGTGACAAAGCCGCCGCCGATCTGGATCTGGCGGGAAAGCGAGACGCTTGCCGCCTTGACCATGGCGTCGCTGGCTTCGACGGAACCGACGTAGCCGCGAGTTTCGACCATGCCGATGGAATCACTCATATGGGTGGTTGGGTGAGGGTTGAGGTTGGGTTTGAAATCCGTGGAGACGCTATCGGATGAGTTCGACGGGAGTATCCGGTTGCAGGACGCAGGCGTTGCCCTCGTCCGTGTCGATATGCACCTCGAGACGAAAGTCGGGATGCACGCGGACGAGCAGACGATCGAAGGTGGTCGCACACGGACCGCCGATGCGCAGCCGCATAAAGTCCCCTGACTTGACCCCGTAAAACGCCGCATCGTCAGGGCTCATGTGCACGTGGGGCGCGGCCCGGATGACACCCTCCTTCATCTCGAAAAATCCGTTCGGTCCCATGAGCATGCAGCCAGGCGTCCCGGCGATGTTGCCCGACAATCGGACCCGAAAGACGAAACCCAGCGCGATCGCATCGGTCAGCGCGAGCTCAACCTGATTGAGCTCCCGGCAGGGTCCGAGAATGCGGAGATTGGAAATGACACGACTGCGCGGGCCCACGAGAGTCACCGATTCCTGCGCTGCATACTGGCCCTTTTGATACAGCCACTTCATGGGGCTGAGCGTGCACCCCCGACCGAACAGGGCCTCGACTGCCTGCGGAGTCAGATGGCAATGGCGGGCGCTGACATTCACCACCAGCGGATTGGGCGCCATCGCCAAACGCGGCGGCGTCCGTCCCAATTGCTGGTAGAGGGCTCGACGTACCAGATGCTCAATCTGTGCGCGATGAGGCAAAGGCGCAGGAGGTAACATGGAAAGAAATGCCAGATTTCTACCTTAGGGTGGTAAATATGGATCACCTAGTCAAAGAAAAAGTTGCATTATCTTCCATAATCTTCCACTATCTATCACGACGATGCAATCCGAAGAGCGGCGCTTCAAGATCGAAGCCTTTCTCCAGGAGGCTGAATTTGCTTCCCTTGAAGAGCTTGCGAAGCATGTCGGCCGCTCTGTTTCCACCGTGCGCCGCGATGTTGCCGAGTTGGAGAAGGTTGGACGGGCCAAACGCACGCATGGCGGGGCTCGCACCCTTCAGCCAAGGACGGACGAGTTCGTGTTCAACGTGCGGGACACCCGACAAGTCGAAGAAAAGGAAGCCATCGGCGCGGTTTGCGCCGGCCTGATTCAATCCGGTCAGAACGTCATCATCGACAGCGGCACCACCTGCTATCACGTGGCGAAGCATTTGGGCGAAAACGTCGCCCAGGTGATCACCAACTCGCTTCCAGTCGCCAATCTGTTCTCCGGTTTGAGCCGGCAGGAAGTCGTCGTGTCCGGAGGCATCATTTACCCGCGCCTCGGCGTGCTCGTGGGTCCTCACGCAGTCGAAACGTTCTCACGCATGCACGCCGACGTCGCCGTGCTGAGCGGAAGCGGCATTTGTACCGAGGGCATCTACAATTCGCACGCTCTGCTGGTGGATATCCAAAGAGCCATGGTGGCCGCCGCGGCCAAGGTGATCTTCTGCTTCGATCACACGAAGTTTGACCGCCGCTCAACCTTCTTCCTGTCGGATTTCAGCCGCGTGTCAGCGGTGGTGACAGACGATGGCGCTCCGGCACCGCTGTTGGCAGCGCTCAAGGCCAAGGGCATCCAAGTCATCGTGGCGCCGGTCGAAGCCTCGGTTGCGTCCTGAGGGTTACCCTGGCGGTCTCGAGCCCCTCATAGCGGCTCTGGCCTACTTGACGGACTTCTTCACATCGTCCTTTTACATCGTCGTAACGCTCATATCGGGCTTTTCACCGACGGCCATAGAATGCGCAGACGGCGCGATGGTGATCGTTGGCGGAGCGTCGAGAACAGGCCAGCTACTTGGCCGCGTTCAGAGCTCCACAGATTAGCACGGCATGCAACGCGGCCGGGTTGTCCAAATTGCAGCCGAAGAGCCAAGCAAACGCCGAGTTCCCGGCTATCCAGTTGATTATTAGACCGTTATTATTCTGACCATTGCGAGAGGAGAATTGACAGTCATCCCCTCCGCCTGAGCGCCCTTAAAGGGCGCGCCGAGTTCGAGCCGAGCCAGACCTTCGAGGCCAGGCATCATTAACCGGAAGCCCGACGACTCTCGACTCGGCCCTCGATTGTGGCAGTTGAATCCCGAAAGCCGCTTGGCATCGACTCTCCTCTCATGAAGGGCCATTGCTGACAAGTTATTCACAGGCCGTTTCCGCGGATTTCAGCACTGGGTTTGGTGCTTTCTCACTCTCGAGTCGCGAGCGTTTTTCAGCAGTCGGCGGTGATCCGCCGTGGCATGCAGACCACGGCTCTCTTTACGCTGCAAGGCGCAGGCCACAATCAACTCGGCAACCTGAACCAGGTTGCGAAGTTCCAGAAGGCGCGGCTCCACCGAAAAATTCCAGTAATAGTCGTGAATCTCTTTTGCCAGGTTCGCGATCCGCGCCCGGGCCCGCTCCAAGCGTTTCGTCGTCCGCATGATTCCGACGTAATCCCACATCGCACGCCGCAGTTCGTCCCAATTATGCGTCACCACGACGCGCTCGTCTTCCGTACCGCCGCCCCAGTCGACCCAGGGACGGATCCGGACGCGGCTGCGATCCACAGTTTGAAGGTAGCGCTCGACCGCATCCGCCCCCCGGTGCGCCATCACGACCGCTTCGAGTAGCGAATTGCTGGCCAACCGGTTGGCGCCGTGCAGACCCGTGCACGCCACCTCACCGCAGGCATAAAGTCCGGCGAGCGAGGACTCGGCCGCCATGGAAGTGGCCACGCCGCCGCAGGTGTAATGCGCCGCCGGCACCACCGGAAGCCGGTCGGTCGTCATGTCGAAGCCGAGTTGCCGGCAGGTGGCATAGATCTGCGGGAACCGTCCGCGGAGAAATGCGGCCGGCCGGTGGGTGATGTCCAGCCACACATGCGTGGCTCCCGAACGCTTCATCTCGACATCGATGGCGCGGGCCACGATGTCCCGCGGAGCCAAATCGGCCATGGGATGGTAATCCCGCATGAACGCCCGGCCTTCCTGATTGCGCAGCACCGCCCCCTCGCCCCGCACCGCCTCGCTGATGAGAAAACGATTGCCGTTGCCCGAATACAGCGTGGTCGGATGGAACTGGATGAACTCCATGTTGCGAATCTCGACCCCGGCGCGGTAGGCCATGGCAATTCCGTCACCGGTCGCGATATCCGGATTCGTCGTATAGAGGTAGACTTGCCCGGCGCCTCCGGTGCCCAACATCACCACCGGGGAGCAGAAGGTCTCGACCCGTCCCGTGCGCACGCTGAGGGCATAGAGGCCCACCACCCGGTCCCCATCCCCGCCTCGTCTCCCTCGCGGGTGCCGGCGCCCTTTCGGGCCGAACCGGGAAGCCGTGACCACGTCGACGGCAAAATAGTGCTCGAAGAGCGTGATTCGCCGCTCCCGGGCGACGGCGTGTAGCAGCGCCTCCTCGATGGCCTTCCCGGTCATGTCCTTGACGTGGAGGATGCGACGGCGCGAGTGCCCGCCCTCGCGGCCCAGATCGTAGTGGCCGCGGGCGTCGCGGGAGAATCGCAGTCCGAGGTCGACCAGCTCCCGCACGCGCTCCGGCCCGTCCCTCACGATCTCCCGCACGACCCGTTCGTTGCAGAGTCCCGCTCCCGCGATCAGCGTGTCACGAACGTGGCTCTCGAAATCGTCCGTTTTCGACATGACCACGGCGATCCCGCCCTGGGCGCGGTTGGTGTTCGACTCCGCACTCGTTTTCTTGGTGAGAATCGCCACCGATCGACCCCGCCGGGCAACCTTGAGCGCAAAGCTCAATCCGGCGATGCCGCTGCCCACGACGAGAACATCAAAGTTCCGGGTCATGCGGCGAGCACGATAGGCCGATCACGTCGAAGCGCAAAACCTGGCACGGAGAACCTCGTCCGCAGGCCCGGGGCGGGGCGGCGCGGCCGGGCGCCAGTGGAAAGCCGTCGCACCACCGCCACCCTCCCCTCAGAGAAGGATGTTGTCGATCAGCCGCACCTCATCCACCCAGGCGGCGATCGCCAACATGGCTTTGCCCGGAAGCACCTCCCGCACCGCCTCCATGGTGCAGCGGTCCACCACCGAGGCGTAGATCACGCGGACCCGTCTCCGCGTGGCCATCAGAAACGTGGCTTCCGCCACCAGCCGGTCGACATTGCGCACCCCGCCCTCCACCATGGTCTTGGCGCGACTCAGCGCCTGGAAGATGATCCGCGCGTCCTCGCGCTGGCTGGGCGTCAGGTACCGGTTGCGGGAACTCATCGCCAGACCGTCCGGCTCGCGGACGGTGGGCGCCGTCACCAGGTCGACGCAGAAATGGAGGTCATTGACCATCTTCTTGATGACGGCCACCTGCTGGGCGTCCTTCTGTCCAAACACGGCGAGGTCGGGCCGCACAATGTTGAACAACTTGGCGACAATGGTCGTGACGCCGCGAAAATGCGTCGGGCGCGAAATGCCGCACAGGGGCTTGGAGATGAGCTCCTCGGAGACGTAGGTCGAGTACCCCTTGGGATAGATTTCGTCGACCGTCGGGGTAAACACGACGTCGGCCCCGGCCGTCTCGCACAACTCGAGATCACGCGGCAGATCCCGGGGATAGCTCGCAAGGTCCTCGCTGGGCGCAAATTGGGTTGGATTGACGAAAATCGACACCACGACCGTGTCCGCCCGCTCCTTGGCCAGCCCGATCAGGCTGAGGTGTCCGTCGTGGAGCGCCCCCATCGTCGGCACGAGTCCGATCAGCCGGTCCTTGGACCGCAGATTTACGGCGGTGGACTGCATGTCGAAAACGGACGTGATCACTTGCATGGCGGAAACGAGGGCCGAGTCCCGGTGCGGGAAAGACCGAGCTTGAACTATCCGGACGCGGCCAACTTTAATCAAGTCCTTTGCTCGTCGCGCCCGTTCGCAACCGACGAGCGCAGGCCCACTTTCTCCCTCACCTTCGATGATTCGCATCAACGAGAACTACGCCAAGCTCACGGCCAACTACCTGTTTGCCGACATCGCGCGCCGGGTTGCGGATTTTCAACGCGAAAATCCCGGGCGATCGCTCATCCGACTCGGCATCGGCGACGTCACCGAACCGCTACCGCCGGTTTGCGTCTCGGCCCTGCACGCGGCGGCGGACGAAATGGGCCGGCGCGAGACCTTCAAGGGCTACGGCCCCGATGCGGGCTATCCGTTCCTGCGGGAAGCCATCGCCCGCCATGACTACCAGGAGCGCGGCTGCACCATCGAGCCCGACGAGATCTTCGTCTCGGACGGCGCGAAGTGCGATTGCGCCAATCTCCAGGAAATCTTCGCGACCGACGCCCGCGTGGCCATCCCCGACCCGGTTTATCCGGTTTACCTCGATACGAACGTGATGGCCGGACGCACCGGGCACGCGCACGACGGCCGCTATGATGGCATCGTGTACCTCGACTCGACGCCGGCCAATGGTTATGTCCCCGCCCCGCCGGGGCAGGCGGTCGACCTCATCTACCTGTGCTTCCCCAACAATCCCACGGGCGCCGTCGCTTCGCGCGCGGAATTTCGCGCCTGGGTGGAATATTTAGCGCGGCATCGGGCCGAGATACTGTTA
>JBJKRV010000040.1:0-6914 GCA_046704465.1 Opitutaceae bacterium
GGCATTTCGTCGACATGGAGAACCTCTGGCGGTCGACGCTGGCGGCCAACCCAACCTGTTGGATGGCGCACAACAACCTCGGCGGTCTCCTGGTCAAGGAGGGTCGCTACCAGCCGGCCATCGGGCATCTCGTCGAATCGCTGCAGCTTCACCCGGGCATCCAGGAGGCGGAGTACAACCTCGGTCTGGCCCTGTTCAAGACCGGCCGGCCCGCGGAAGCCCTGCCCCACTACGAGGAGGCCCTGCGTCTCAAGCCCCACGACCCCGACATTCTCGCCCGCATCGGCGACGCCCTCGTCAAGCTCCACCGCCTCCCGGAGGCCGCCGCCCGCTACGAGGCTTCCCTGCAGATCGAGCCCAATGAGCCCCTGGCCCAGAACAACCTCGGTGTCGTCCTGCTCCAGATGGGCCGGCCCCGGGCCGCGCTGCCGCACTTCGAAGCCGCCGTGCGCCTCAAGCCGGGCTATGCCGAGGCGAGGAACAACCTGGGCAACGTGCTCGCCGGGCTGGGGCGCCTTGACGAGGCCATCGCCCAATTGCAGACCGCGGCGCGCGAGGAACCCACCTTCGCCGATCCGCACTACAATCTGGGCATCCTGCTGCTTCAGGCGGGCCGGACCGAGGAGGCCATCGCCCAGTTGCGCCAGGCCGTGCGCATTGATCCCCGTGACGCCGACGCCGAATTCAACCTGGCCGGCGCGCTCCTGAGCCTGGGTCGCGCCCGCGAGGCGATCCCCCATTTCGAGGCCGCCCTCCGCATCAATCCCGGTTACGACGCGGCGCGCGCCGGTCTCCAGGCCGCCCGGGGCCAGCTCCAGCCCTGAGTTTGTTCGCGCCCGCCACGGCTACCGGCCGGCGATCCCGGTCAGACCTGTTTGGCAAAACAGCGGCTCGAGGGATTTCTGGAATAGTCCAGAAAGGCCGGGATGGGGAAATAGCCCTCCTGCTCGCACAATGCGACCAGCCCGGCCTGTTTGTCGTCGAGTTCCATCACCGCCGTCAGAAAACCGCACCGGCACACTTCCTCCTCGAGGTGATGCAGGATCTCGCGTTCAATATCGTGGAGCCGCCACGCCCGCCGCACGAAGATCCACCTGATCTCCGCACAGTTGCAGTCCAGCGGCCGGTAGCCGCCGCAACCGACCACCGAGCGGCCCCGGCGTACGAGGACGAAATATCCGCCCGCGCTGGTGAATTCCCCCGGGGCGACGCCGTCGATGGCGGCGTTATGATCATTCGCCGCCAGTTCGCGCAAGAGTGTACGCGCCCCGGATCGGGCCGGGTCCACCGCGATGAAGTTCAGCTTGGTCGCTTCCAAGACAAGGTGATGGATGGGTTCGGTGCCGACGCGCACGACCTCGCCGCGGCATCCGCGTGGCTCATGACGGCGATTCCAAATCCGGGTTACGCCGCCTTTTTGGGAAGGTCCGGCACTGTGAGGAAACGGCGCGGCCGGATCCGCGGTCGATCGCCGGGATCCGGCCTCGGACATCGCCGCCCAAATCCACCGGATCGGCCCGCCGCCCCGGCGGGTTTCCGCAAACCATTCGCACCGGCGGCGAAACCAGCTGCCACTGTTCGGCTTGGTGGCCCCTAGGAAACTCACATCGAGCGACCGGTGCCCATTGACGCCCCGCCGGCATGAAGCACCAACACCGCCGGGCTGAGGCCCGGCGCTGTCGCCCGCACCGTGATATCGCCGGAATCCTCCGTCCGCCGAATGATCGCCAGACCGCGACCGCGCCAGGTACGGCGCGAGGACCCGCGACAGCTCTCGGTGTCATCCCGGTCGCCGCTACCCATTCCAAGCATCACCGCCGGTCCACTGACGGAGAAGGTCACTTCCCGGTCCGCGTCCTCAACCCGCACGCCGTGCGCGTCCACCAGGCGGAACTCGATCTGGGAGACGGCCCCGCCGTCGACGGCGAGCCGGCGCGTGTCGGCCAGCAATTCGATGCGCTTGGCCTCCCCGGCCGTCCGCAGCTCGAAGCTGCAAACGGTGTGGCCGTGCTCGCGCCCGAAGGCCTCGATCACTCCCGACTGGTACGGGACCCGCCAGGTCAGCACGCCGTTCACCGCCGCCGAGCGCGGCTGGATGCCGAGCGACCGGCCGTTGAGGGTCAGTTTCACTTCGGGGCAGTTCGTGTAGCATGCCACGGTCACCGTGCTTCCGGCCGTCCAGTTCCAGTGGGCGGCGGCCGGTTCGTCGGCGCCCCGGCCCGGCACGCAGAGATACACCATCGGCCGCTCGCTCCACAGGCTTTGCCGGAACCACGACTGCGGCTTGCGGAAACCGCACAGGTCCAGCAGCCCGAAGCCTGCGGCGTGATTCGGCCAGCGGCCGGCCTCGCCCAGGTAGTCGACCCCGGTCCAGAGGAACTGCCCGCCGACATAAGCGTGATCGCGCACCGCCTCCCAGGCGGCATAGGTGTGCAGGTTCTCGCTGCCAAAGATGAAGCGCCGCGGATGCTTTGCGTGGTCGGCCGCGTAGTCCGCCTCCTGGTAGTTGTAGCCCACCACGTCGAGCATCTCCGGCAGGCCGACGGATTCGGACATGCGGATCGAGGCAAGCGCGGCCGTGACCGGCCGCGTGTCGTCCAGCGCCTTGACGGCGGCGATCAGCGGCCGGGCGAGGGTGACGAGATTCTGCGCCGGCGGGTTGGCCGGACGGTAGTCCTTGCCCAGCACCGGCGATGAAAACGGGTCGTTGGGATAGTCGATCTCGTTGCCGATGCTCCAGAGGATCACGCTCGGGTGGTTGCGGTCGCGCCGGACCATGGTCTGGATGTCGCGCACGCCCCACTCCGCAAAGTCCTCGCCATAGCCGAAGCGACTGGGCACGCCGTGATTCCAGCCCGCGACCCATTTCTTCTTCGTCGGCGTGAACTCGTCAAAGGCTTCCTCCATCACCAGGAACCCGAGGTGGTCGCACAGGTCGAGGAACTCGGGCGCAGGCGGATTGTGGGCGGTGCGGATGGCGTTCACGCCGATCGCCTTCAGCGTCTCCAGCCGACGTTCCCAGACCGCCGCGGGCACGGCCGCGCCCACCGGACCGCCGTCGCCGTGCAGGCAGACGCCCTTCAGCTTCATCGGGCGCCCGTTGAGCGCAAAACCCGAGTTGGGATCGAACCGGAGGCTGCGCACCCCGAAAGGCGTCAGCGTCTCGTCGACCACGGCCGCTCCTTCCCGCAGCCGGCACCGCAGCGTGTAGAGCACCGGCGAGTCCGGCGACCAGAGGCGCGGGTGACGCAGGGCGACCGTCTGGACGACCGCACTCGTGGCGCCGGCATCCGCCATCCCGTTCGCATCGGCGGCGGACGCCACCACCCGGCCGTCCGCATCGAGCAACGCGGCATCCACCACAAAGGACTGCCGGCGCGCCGTGGCGTTGCTGACCGTGGTCTCGATCCGCACGGTCGCGACCTCCGGAGCGACCGCCGGCGTCGACACGAAGGTGCCCCAGTGCGCAATCTGCAGCGGATTCGTCACCGCCAGCCGCACGTGCCGGTCGATGCCCGAGCCGGTGTACCAGCGGGAATCCGCAAACCGCGAGTGGTCGACCCGCACCGCCAGGACGTTGCCGGCGGAGCCGAACTCGAGGTAGGGCGTCAGGTCGAGCGCGAAACTGGAGTACCCGTAAGGTCGTCCGCCGAGGAATTGTCCGTTGAGCCAAACCTCCGCGTGGTCGTAGACGCCGTCGAATTCGATCGAAACCGTCCGGCCCCGCCACGCCGGGTCGGCCGTGAAATGTTTCCGGTACCAGCCGATGCCGCCGGCGGCGTAGCCGTTGCCGCTGCCGAATTTCGGACTCAGCGGCTCCTCGGTGCTCCAATCGTGGGGCAGACGGACGACCCGCCAGCCGTGGTCGTCGAACGCCGGCATCATGGCGGAGGCGAACTCACCCATGCTGAAACGCCAGCCGGCATCCCAGGTCAGAACGACCCGGGGAGACGCGGCTGGCGCGGTCGATGCGAAGGCCCGCGCCGGCACCAGACCTGCGGCCGCCAGGAAACAGAGCACACGAATATTCATGAGAAGCTGGACCGGGCCGCCGCCCGGGCGGATCGAGCGTGCGGGCAGACTCAAGGCATCACGAGCACAAAGCCGCCGTGCGGCTGAAGGGTCAGCTCCAGCTTCTCGCTGGCGCCGAGGCTGACGTGTTTTTCCACAAAGGACAGGTTGCCCCCATCCCCGTCGGTGATGAGCGTGCCGGAGCGACCGAGTCCATCGAGATCGAGGGACAACGATTTGGGCGTGTCCTCCGCATTGATGCCGGCCACGTACCACCGGCCGTCGCCCTTCCGGGCGAGAACCACGAATTTCCCCGGGAAGCCGGCGAGAAACCGCACATCGTCCCAAATGCACGGCACGTGGCGGAGGAAGTCGCGCACATAGGCCGGCACCTTGGCCATGCCCGAAGGAATCTCGCCGTAATGCTGGATGCCCGAGGTGAACAGCACCGACAGCGCCAGCTCGAACGCGCTCGTGGTCCGGCGTTGGATGCCCGGGATGCGGTCGAGCACCATCGGCGTGAAATCCATCGGGTCGAAAACGTTGCGCGTGAACGGAAGCATGGCCGCGTGGGTCGGCTCCTGGTCGGCATTGGCCTGGGCGAACGTGATGTACTCGAGGCCGCGCACGGCCTCCATCGTCATGAGGTGCGGGTAGGTCCGCTCCCAGCCGCGCGGCAGCGTGGTCCCGTGGAAATTCATCAGGAACCCGTAGGGAGCCGCGTCGTGCAGGATATCGAGGTAGTAATCGATCATCGACTGCCCGTCGCCGCCGAAGAAATCGATCTTGAGCCCGGCGACACCCATCGCCTTGAGGCGCTTGAACACCCGCTCGCGGTCGGCATGGGTCAGAAGCTGGTTGCGCGGCGTCTGGGGCGTCGTGTTCCAGGCGCCCGCCGAGTTGAACCACAGCAGGATCCGCACGCCCTTGGTGCGCGCGTAGTCCACGAGTTCCTTCATCCGATCGTAGCCGATCGTCCGGTCCCAGTCCGCATCGACCAGGGTGTAGCGCCAGTGCATCGAGGCGGCATAGTCGATGAACTGCTTCTGCACGGCGTAGGTCGTGGCGGCGTCCTTCAGCAGCGCCCAGCTCCACGCGGCCTTGCCCGGCTGGATCGAGGGGTCGGGCGGTCCCTTGGCCGGTGCGGCCAGGTCGACCCCCAGCATGGACTCGGCGACGGTCTTCAGGCTGCCGATCACGATCAATCGCCACGGCGTGGTCCACGGCAGGGTCGATTCGGGATCCGCCTCGCCGCCCGGGATGACCTCCCGCGGGTCCGGAAAACCGACTTCGTAGTTGCCCCCGGGCGAAGAGGACCGCAGCCGCGTGCCGCAATAATTCCGGCCCAGGTCGGACTCGCTCACCAGGAGCCAGGTGTCGCCCGTGTGGAACAACGCCGGGTAAACCCAACCGGCGCCGGTCGGCGACGGCGTGCCGACCGGGATGTCCTTTTCATAGTACTCTTCGTAGGACGGATTCGACGCGCTCCAGCCGCTCTTCGCCACCGCGATCGGCTGCAGCCACGCCCGTGTGCCCGGCAGGAAGTGGAAGGAGCTGACCTCCTCGCGCAGCACATGGGCGGTGGCATCGGTCTCGGGGAAGCGGTACCGGAACGCGACGCCGTCGTCGGAAACCTGGAAGATGACGTCCATCTCCTGGCCGCCGCGCGCCAGCAGGCGGAACACCCGGCGGTCCGCCCGGTAGTCGTTGACCCGCCGCTTGCAGGTCAGGACCTCGTAGTGCTCATGCACCGGCGTCACGGCCGAGGCGCCCGCGAGGCGCAGTGCCCAGGTGAAGTCCACGTCGTCGCGCACGAGGCCGAGCTGCGATTCGGCCAGCACCGGGCGGCCGTCGAGGCGGACGGCGTAGCGCGGCGCGCCGTTGTCGTCGAGGTGGAACGCGACCACGATGCGGCCGTCCGGACTGGCCACGGTCTCCGGGGCGGGATGGGTTTCCGCGGCCAGCACCGCAAGCGGTGTCAGCAGCAGACAGGCGATGAACGTTCGGTACATAAGTTCAGACTCCAGTCATCCAGCCTCCGGCGCTTCGCGCCCCGCCGTCGATACCATCGTCATTGCCGGGCCGGGTCATCTTCCGGGCGCGCCGGGGTGTCCGGCCTCGTGGCGGAACCGCATCCAGGGGGGAGGCGGCGGGGCCGGCAGCGGTTCCGTCGGCAACCGATCGGCGCACATCTGGAGCACCTCGATCGCATTCAGGCACTCCTGGGCGGTGCCGTTCGTGCTCACGTACGGACTCTCCACGATCGGGTTCAGCACGTCGGGTCCCTTGACCTCGTCGGTCTTGATCGGTCCGTTGTCGAGGCGGGCGAACGCCATCTCGATCGCGCGCCGGGCGAACACCGGGTTGTGGGTCTCCCGATAGGCGTAGGCCGCCATGCGCGGCCCGCCCTGCTGGACGTTGAGGAACCGGCCGTCGGCGCCCTCAGTGCCGGTCGTCATGTCCTTTTTGATGATCGCCTTCATCTCGTCCTCGGACACGCCCCGGGGCGTGCGGTAAAGGCGGCAGTACTGCAGCCACAACTTATTCCAGGCCGGATCGCCAAGCAGCGGGTTGAGTTCGAAGATCACCTCGGCCCCGCCCATGATCGTGGCGAGGTTGTACTCGCCGAGTTGGCCGGACTCCTGGTAAAGCCGGCCGGTCTTCGGATCGAAACCGTACACGAGGTTTTAGCCCGAGCCCAGGCCGTAGGGCATCTTCTCGAGGCTGTCGCCGCCCGCCACGATCAGGTTCTTCCCGTTGCGATTGTTCGTGCGCTCCCATTGTGCCATCCAGTAGCCGACGAGCGCGAACCAGTCGGGGCCGAGCCGGAGCCGGGCCGGCGCGATCGCCTTCTCGCGCGGCGTGATCGGCTGCGCCTCCCGCATCGGATCGAAACGCTCGAT
>JBJKRV010000041.1:0-2539 GCA_046704465.1 Opitutaceae bacterium
CGCCGCCGCGCGTCAACCCCTCTCGAGAGGGGTTGACGCGCGGCGGCGGTGCCGGGTCCGGGGCTGGAAGATGGCTGGTCTGCGGCGGATTCAGCCGACGGGCGGCCGGTGACCCGCTGACAATCCCCTCTAAAAAGAGGGGTGGCGCGAAGCGCCGGGGTGTGTGTAGCCTCGCGACGGAATGCTACGCTACGATCCGAGGTTGAAAGCTTTGGCCCGGGATCTTCGACGGCATAGCACGCTTGCCGAGGTTTTGCTCTGGCGGCATCTGAAGGGCCGACAGCGGCGCGGGGTAGATTTCCACCGGCAAAAGCCCGTGGACGAGTACATCATCGATTTCTTTGCGCCCAAGTTGATGTTGGCGGTGGAGATCGATGGAGCCTCCCATCTCCTGAAGCGAACGGAGGACGCAGAGCGCCAGCGAAAACTGGAAGAACAGGGAATCCAATTTCTTCGCTTTGCCGACCGGTTGGTAAAATCGGATTTGGAATTGGTGGTTCGCACGATCGACGCGTGGATCGAGGAATGGGAGAGCACACACCCCGGCCTGTGGCCACCCCTCTCAAGAGGGGATTAGCGCGTGGCGCCTGCCGAAGTTTGGGAGGTGTCGGCAGTGACGGATGCCGCAGGCACTGCCGCGCCGGAGCCCCATTGGCTTCGCCGCGCATCATCCCGCATTTGACCCGCCGAAGCATCGCGGCGAGGATTTGCCGCCCCGATCCGCCATCATGCCCATGCCCCGCCTTGCCCTCGCCATTGTCGCCGTCGCCGCCACCGGTCTGCTGACTCCGAGACCGGCCCGGGCGGCCGCCGAGACCGGCGCCAAGCCGACCCTCTGGGTGCTCCGCGATTCGACCGCCAACAACCACGGTCCGGGCCGCGACGGCCAGCCGGTGCAGGGCTGGGGCACGCCGCTGGCCGAGTTCTTCAATCCGGCCAGGGTCACGGTCGACAACGCCGCCCACGCGGGGCAGTCCAGCCGCACCTACTACACGATCCCCCACGACTGGCCGCGGGTGGAGGCCCTGATCAAGCCGGGCGATTTCGTGCTGCTCGTTTTCGGCATCAACGACGGCGGCCCGCCGCGGAACTACCGGGCGCGCGGCTCGATCCCGGGCCTCGGCGACGAGACCATGCCGCTGAAGTACCCGGACGGCCGCGTGGAGACCGTCCACACGTTCGGCTGGTACATGACCGCGATGGCCGAGGGCGCCCGCGCCAGGGGGGCGCACGTCTTCCTCCTCACCGTCACGACGCGCAACATCTGGACCAATCCGAAGGTGAAGTTCCGCGACGCCACGCCCATCGGTCCGCTGCCGCCCGACTACAATCCGGCGGACGACCGGATCGAGCGGGGGACGGGGCACGGCGAGTACACCCGCTGGACCAAGGAGCTCGGCCGGCGGCTGCACCTGCCGGTGCTGGACCTGACCAACCTGTGCGCCGACAAGTACGAGCGGATGGGACGGGTGGCCGTGAACCGCCTCTACAGCGACCACAACCACACCTATATTCCCGGAGCCCATCTGGTCGCCGAGACGATCGTGTCCGGATTGAAGGCCTTCCCGAACAGTCCGTTCCTCCCGCTGCTGTCCGCGAAGGGCAAGGCGGTGCCGACGGCCGCGGCGAAGTACGTGGCGGAAAACGAGGCTCCGGCGAAAGGTTCGGGGTCCTGAGTTCGGCGTTGGGGTTGGAACGGGCCGCGGGCGGTGCGCTGCCTACCGGCGGATCCGGCAGCGCCTGGCGCGGGATCGGTCCCGTGGAGCGTCGCCCGGCGCAGCCGCCGGTCAGCGCGTCGATCCGTCTCACAGCGGCAGCGTGACCGGAGCGCCCGGCCGCAGCCAGCACAGCCGGTCGGCCAGCCCGGCCGCCGCAAACGCGGCCTCGATATCGCGGCGGCCCTCGCTGAAGTGCGCCCATCCCTCGAAGTGCAGCGGGACGATCCGGGAGCGGGGACACGCGCGCGCGAACTCGACCGCTCCCGCCGCGGTGAAGGTCAGGGGCTCCGGTCCAGCCACGGCCACTTTGGCCGACCCGAGGTTCAACAGCGCGATGGACGGATCGAAGCGGCGGACAACTTCCCCGACGCCCTCGTACCAGACCGTGTCGCCGGAGAAATAGACCGACGGACCGTTTGGGTCGGGTTCCTGCAGGATGAAGCCAACGACCGGTCCGCGGTCGCCGTCCGGCGGACCGTGTCTCGCCGGCGTGGCCGTGAGCGCCACGGCACCGCGGGGTGACCGGCACTCGGTCCGTTGCCACGGCGCCAGACCGATCGCAGGTGCCCCGAGGCGTTTGGCGCCGGCCTCCGTCGTGTAGACCGCCGGCACCGAGGCCAGCAATGCCCGGCCGGCGCGATCAAGATTGTCGAAATGATGATCGTGGCTCAGGAGCACGGCGTCGATCGGCCCGAGGCTGGCGGCGGCGAGGGCGGGTGCCTGGTGCTTGTGCAGGGTGTAGACGTCGGTGGGGTAATCGGTGCCGGCCGGATCAAGCGTCGGGTCGGTAAGCAGGCGGAGGCCGCGGAACTCAATCAGCG
>JBJKRV010000042.1:0-7248 GCA_046704465.1 Opitutaceae bacterium
TTATAAAAGAGGTGGTCCAGAACGTAAGGACGCCGGCGCCACGTGGCTTGCCTGTCCTGGACCGTGCGGTATCCGATCTGTTCGAACTGCTGCACTAGCGAATCGTGCTTGCTGACGTTGAAATCCCCGCCCAGCAAGATCGGCCCCGGGGCATTTCGTAATTGGTCGACGACGCGGCATCGCTGGCTGGTGTGTTCCTCGCTGCTGGCGTTGATCATGAAGAACGCCAGCAGATGCGTGTTGTAGACCTGCAGGGTCCGGCCGTCGACCTGGGTGCTGACACCAATCAACAGGCGGTCGGTGGGTGTCCTCCTTTCACCGTTGAAATCAAACTCGACCGCCGGTGACGGCAGGTCGCGCCGCACGGCATCGAAAAGCCGGCCGCGGGCAAAGATCGCCAACCCGATGCCAAATGGAAGCTCCCGGGGATCAGCCTTCGGGTAGGAAAAATATGCGTCGTAATGGCCAAGCTCGGCGCGCAATCGGCTGAAATTGGGAGGTGGATCCGGCTGGGTGCCATCGGGTCCCGCCTGCTCGACTTCCTGCAGGAGCACAATGTCGGCGTCGTGCTTGCGAATCTCGGCGATGGTCAGGTCAAGATTGATGGGGCCATGGTCGGGGTCGGCGTCGCTCCAATTCTGGCCATACTGCATGTTGAATTGCAGGACTTTGAACGCGCACATGGAAATGGAGCAGCTGCAGTCGATGCTCGGACTGACGTGGAGGTGAGGACCTGCAGGGGTGATGGTCGCCGGTAACCGCGCAAATGATCAAGGCCAAGTCGCCAACATCATGATTCGCAGTTGATTGGCATGCTTTCGACGACGAGCTGCTTCGCAAGCCAATTTTGCCGCATTCTGCCCCGGGAAATGCCCTCACTCGGGTTCGGCACTGCCTTCGCTGACCCAAGGCCGGGCATCCGGAACCTCTTTGAAGAAAGCTTTCAGGGCCGCGCTCAGATGTTCTGCGTAGCGATAATGGGCACCCATCCCGGTCCGAAGCTCGGCTTCATAAATGAACTTGTCGGCATGGGTGCCGTGCTCGAACGGCGTTTGTGCGCCCAACAAGAGCGAGTAGACATAAGCGGGCGATTCGCGCCGCAGCAGTTCGGCGGTGAGCGAGGATTGGTCCGCCAGCAAACCGTCATGGGGGGTGCGCGGGACCTCCGGGGGGAGATAAAAACCGGCCTGGATCAGCGGAGTGAAACGGTGACCGGTGCGATGGCGATTCAGGTCGCGCAGTTCGGCAATGGCGAGGTTGTTCCAGGCAAACGTGACCCGCATGCGGCGGATCCCGGTTCCACACTGTCCATAACGGTTGGCTCGATGCCGCAAGGCGTCCGATACGGACTGCGTCTCCGACAGCCACGGCGGGGTTTCCCGATCGACCTTCACCCAGACCTCATCGGGCAGCGCTTCCGTCGCGAGGCGTTCGCGTCCGAGACGGACGGACGCCGCCAATTCCTGACGGGCCTGCTCCTCGTAAGAGGCCTCGGCGAAACTGTGGCGCATCAAGCGGGGCGAAAATTTGAGCAGCTCGTCGCGAATGGCTGCCGCCGCCGACTGCGCCTCCGGCTGCGGCAACGAAGCGAGGTGCCCCACAGTCTGGGCCCACATGCGCGAGGTTTGCACCAGCGCCAGACTGGTGCGGGTCGCGAAAGGAACGAAGTAGCGTGCCCGGTCCAGCGCATAATTGCGGCGAAGACGGGTGACCACCGCCGGCCGCGCGTCCGCCGGCAGGCGGATTCGTTCCGGTTCCGTCCGCCCGAGCCCGTCAAGCCGCGCATACTCCGCGTCGTAGGCCTCGAATGCGCGCGCCATCACGGACCGCCACTGCGGCGCCAGATCGGCGGGGACCCCGATCTCCTCCGGGGCCGGCAGGTTGGCCGCATTCATCGCGATATATCGCGTGCTTGATTCCTGGCCGTCGGCCATCGGCGACACTTCGAACAGTTTGTAGGCGAGCCACATCGACACGTCGTCCACCGCCACCGCCAGTCCGCCCGTCAGGCCGCCGATGGAGGCGTGCCCATAGTCGACAAACTTCAAGATGCGGTCGATCGACTCATCGGGCTGCGTCACGTCGACGCGCGCCAGGATCTTCGCGAGACCCTCGTTGCTGCGGGAATAGCGCGCGAGGACCGACGCCAGCAACTCGGGGGTGACGCGAGGCGAATCGGCGGCAGTCGGGGGCGGGACAATGGCGAGGCCGGTGACTTTCATGCGGGCGGGTCGCCCCCGAGAGCACAGTGGCCGGCGCTCGATGGCAATTATTTTGGCACTGACGCCAGCACGTCCGCCACGTCCATCAATGCAGGGTCAGCCAGTTTCCGATCGATCCCTGATAGAAGCCCAGGACCACGGTGGCGGCGGTGAGCAGGGCCATGGCCGTGCCGGCGAGCAGGCCGACTCTGAACCCGACT
This sequence comes from Opitutaceae bacterium, assembly GCA_046704465.1. Taxonomy (GTDB): domain Bacteria; phylum Verrucomicrobiota; class Verrucomicrobiia; order Opitutales; family Opitutaceae; genus Fen-1467. The sequence goes on from JBJKRV010000042.1 coordinate 2,423, forward strand.
GGCATCGAACTGCCTCCGGCGTCAGCTGCCGCCGGCCGCGCCGGAAAGAATGCGGCCCGGAGCCAGCCAAAATAGTAATAGATCGAGATCACCACCCCGACGAGGGCGACGGCCAGCAGCCCATAGAGGTGCACCTGAAACGCCACCAGGAAGATCAGCAGTTTGCCCATGAATCCCGCGAGTGGCGGAATTCCGGCCAGCGACCCCAGCCCCACCGCCAGGACGGTGCCAAGGAACGGGCGCTCCTTGGCCAGGTTGGCATAATGGTCGAGGTCCTGGTCGGCATCATCCGTCCCGCTGACGTGCGCCATCACGCCAAAGACCGCGAACGAGGCGAGGAGGTAGACCAACAGGTAAAAATAGACGGCGCCGACCGCCAGGGGAGCCCTAAAGGCGGCAATGACGCCGATGAGCAGGTATCCCGCATGGGACACGCCCGAAAGTCCCATCAGTCGTGTGACGTTGTCTTGCGTCAGTGCCGCGAGGTTGCCGAGCAGAATCGTGGCGATGGCCATCACCGAGAGCACCGGGATGATCACCTCCCGCAAGGCGCTGAACACGTGCAAGCTGAGCGTCATCAACACCGCGAATCCCGCCGCCTTCGACGCCACGGCCAGAAAGGCGGTCACCGGCGTGGGGGCGCCCTGATAAACGTCCGGGATCCAGATCTGAAACGGAACTACGCCGATCTTGAAGGCCACGCCGGCCAGCACCAGCACGGCGCCCACGTTGGCGAGGAAGTTGTCGGGGTTGGCGGCGAGGAAGCTGCGCAGGGCCTCGAAATTCATCGGCTCCGCGGTGCCGCCGGGCAACGTCCGATTGCCGGCCGCGCCGTAGAGCAGGACGATGCCAAACAGGAGAATCGAAGAACTGAGCGCCCCCAGAATCAGGTATTTCAGGCCGGCCTCCAGCGAGAGCGCCCGGGTGCGAAAATAACTGACCAGGATATAAAAGCCCACGGTCACCGTTTCCAACGCCACGAAGAACATGACGAACTGATTGCTCTGGACCAGGAGCATCATCGCCGCCGTGACCACCATCACCGTGTGGTAGAACTCCACCTTGGGCACCGGTTGGCGCTCGAGGGTAACCATTCCCAGAATGCAGACCAGCAGGGCGCTCAGCAGAAAAAACGCCCGCATGAACTGCCCGTCGCTCGAATGGTGCAACAGGCCGTCGAAGGTATCCCGACCCACATAGGGCCCGTGGAAGTTGGCCGCCAAACCGAGCAGAATCCCGAGAATGCAGCCGATGGCCACCAGGGGGATGAGCCGGCGCCTGGGCTGGGGCAGAACCAGTTCCAGCACCAACAGCAGGAGTGCGGAAAGCCCGAGCAACAGCTCCGGATAGATGGCCGACCACTGGTTGGTACCGGCGATGGCCTGGAGATGGGTGAGGTTCACGGCGGCGGGCATGGTGGCGGGCTACGGACGGGTGAAGGGCGGCAACGCTGAAGTCGCGACCGGCGGATAGAGTCGCTGAAGCGTATCGTTAAGCGGCCGTGAAAGGGAGAGCGGCCAGATCCCCACGAAGAAGAGGGCGGCCAGCAGGATGAGCGCGGGCAGGCGTTCGCGCCATTGCAGATCCACGGGCGGCCGGCGGCCGGCCACCCGCTTGAATTCCGCCGTGGGTTCGCCAAAGAACACCTGCGCGGCGGCCCGCAAGCCGTAGATCGCCGAAATGACAATGCCGGCGACCACCGCGGCAGTCATCCAGGGGGAGAATTGCCAGAGCGAAACGAAGATCGCGAGTTCGCCCCAGAAGTTCGCAAATCCCGGCAAGCCCACGGTCGCCAGAATCCCCGCGGTGAAGAAAGCCGCGAGCACGGGCGCCTGTCGTCCCAGCCCGCCCATCTCCGCCATATCGAAGGTCTCGGTCCGGTGATGAATGCTGGTGGCCAGCAAAAAGAGCAGTGCCACGGAGAGACCGTGCCCGACCATGAGCAGGACGACGCCGCCGATTCCGATGGTGGACAAGGTGGCGATCCCCATGAAGGCGTAGCCCATGTGCATCACGGAGCTATACCCGATCATCTGCTTCAGATCCCGCTGGGCCATGGTGATGAGGCCGACCACCAGGATATTGCCCAGCGCGAGCCACGCGAGAACACAGGTCCAGGTCACGTGCACGCCCAGGAGCGGGACGGTGAATGTTGTCGTGCCACCCACCGGCAGCAGCGGCAGGGCGATCTGGATCAGCCCGTAGAGACCGAATTTCTTCAGCACGCCGGCATGCAGCATGGCGGTCGAGCTGGGCGCGGCGCCGTAGCCCAGCGGTGCCCAGGTGTGAAACGGCCAGAGGGACACCAGGATGCCGAAGCCGAAGAGCAACAGACCGAAGATATATTTCTGCACGATCACCCGCATCGGTGCGGCCGCCAGCGCGGTGCGCAGGTTGATCAGGTCGAAACTTTCGACGCCGCTCTTTTGATAGATGGCGATCAGGCCGATCAACGAAAGCATGGCGCCCACCGTGAGATAGACCGTCATCTTCATCGCCGCGTAGCGATTCTCCCGTTCGCCGCGCGCCCCCCACAAGCCGACCATCAAAAACGTCGGGATCAGTGCCAACTCATGGAAGAAGTAGAAGAAGAAGATGTCGATCGAGGCAAAGGCGCCCAGCAATCCGGCCTGCATGACCAGCAGCAACAGCAGATAAACCGGCAGGCGCTCGGCGTTCGACTGCACGGCGTACAGGCCGGCCGCGAGGCCCACCAGTCCGGCCAGGACGAAGAGCGGCAGCGAGATCCCGTTGAGTCCGAGCGTCAGGTGAATTCCGATCCGCTCCAGCCCCATCGCGTGCAGGCTGTAGAAGGCGAACCCCTGATGGCTGGCAGGGATTTCCGCATAGGCCGGAAAATGCGCCCATAGCCACAGGCCGATGCCGGCGGGAACTGCAAAGCCCGCGAGTGCGAGCCCGCACGCGTAACGCTTCGGAAGGCCCAAGGCGATGATCACCGCCGCGACCAGCGGCGCGAAAACGGCCAAAAGCAGAAGGTTCGAGTTCAAAGGGTCCATGGCGGCTAGAACACACCGGCGGCGAAGCCCCAGAGGAGCACCACGCAGAGCAGGAACCAGTAGACGTACACGTGCAGCTTCCCGACATACAGGGCGCGGGCGCCCATCCCGAAAAGGCCGACCATGCCGGCGCCCCCGCGGATCAGCCAGCCAGCCAGGAACACCTGCTCAAGCATGTTGAACAGCATCGCCACCCGCTGCTGAACCTTTGCGACATAATACCCGTAGATCCGATCGAAGGATTCCTTGGCGACCGTCAGGGCGCCGAACAGCAGAGGCACTCCCGATTGCAGCCGATCGACCGCCGCCGGCCGGTAATACATCAAGGCGCTGATCAGTCCCACGAGCATCGCGGTCGTCCCGATGGCGGCCAACAGCCAATGGCTGGCTCCGACCGGCTCCGGCACCGCCTCGATCACGCCATGAAATGCCCCGCCCAGCACCCGGGCGTAAAAGAAGCTGTAGCCCCCAAACGCCGAGCCGAGCGCGAGGACGATCAGCGGGATGGTCATGACCGGACCATTCTCGTGCGCATGCGCCGAACCTTCGGACCGGGCCTCGCCAAAGAACGCCACCCGCCAGAGCCGGATCATGTACACGGCCGTGAGCACCGCGGTGAACACCAGAATGGCGCAGACTGCGGAGTTCTTCTCCATCGCGAGGTACAGGATGGCATCCTTCGAAAAGAAGCCGGCGAAGAAGGGCATGCCGATGATGGCAAACACCGCCACGGTGAACGTGAGAAAGGTCACCGGCATCCGCTTGGCCAGACCGCCGAGCTTGAACATGTCCTGCTCGTGGTGGCAGGCGTGGATCACCGAGCCCGCCCCGAGAAAGAGCAACCCCTTGAAAAACGCGTGGGTCGTCAGGTGAAACATCGCGGCGGCGGCGCCGGCCGTCATCAGCACCTCCGCACCCTTCGGCCCCGGTCCCAGCGCGCCCAGGCCGAAGGCCGCCACCATGTAGCCCAGCTGCGACAAGGTCGAGTAGGCGAGCACCTTCTTGAAGTCGGAATGCACGTTCGCACAACCCGCGGCGTAGAGCGCCGTGATCGTGCCGATCCATGCGATCGTCGTCAGCGCGTCCGGCACCATCAGCATCTGGATCCGGCACAGCATGTAGACGCCCGCGGCCACCATCGTGGCCGCATGGATCAGGGCCGACACCGGCGTGGGACCCTCCATCGCATCGGGCAACCATACGTGCAGCGGCATCTGGGCGGACTTGCCGACGGCGCCGCAGAACAGCAGCAACGGGATGGCCCGGCTGTAGACGAGGCCGCCGGCGTGCGCATGCGCCGCCAGCACGTTCAGGTTGACCGTGCCGTTGAGCCAGTAGCAGGCGATGATGCCGAGCAGGAAGCCGAAGTCGCCGACCCGGTTGACGATGAAGGCCTTCTTCGCGGCGGCCGACGCCGACGGGCGTTCGTACCAATGGCCGATCAGCAGGTAGGAGCTGAAGCCGACCAGCTCCCAGAAGATGAACAGCATGAACAGGTTGTCGGCCAGCACGATCCCGACCATCGAGAACATGAAGACCGACAAACCGCCGAAATAGCGCCCCCGCGCCGGATCGTCGCGCATGTAGCCGAGGCTGAAGACGTGGATGAAGAATCCCACGAACGTAACCACAAACAGCATCAGGGCCGCGAGGTCATCGAACTTCACGCCCAGCGACACGGTGAAGTCGCCGAGACGAAGCCACTCGATCGACGCCGGGAAGTCGCGCGCGCCGCCGAAGATCAGCAGCGACGCCGCCACCAGAATGCCGCCCGCGGCGGCGACCGAGACCAGGGCCGCGACGGCGCCA
>JBJKRV010000043.1:0-11070 GCA_046704465.1 Opitutaceae bacterium
GCTCACACTGACGCCGGCGGCGTTTGCCGCCCGTTTCCGCGGGACTCCGGTGAAACGGGTCAAGCTGGCCGGTTTGCTGCGCCATGCGTGCGTGGTGGCGGGCAACCTGGCTCGCGGCGCCGGGCCGGCCCATCGCTGGCTCGCGCCGCTGGTGCGCCTCGCCTCGCAGGCGTCGCCGCTGGTGCGCGCCCACGCGGTCTGGGCGGTGTGCGAAATCGCCGGGGGCGCCGCCGCCGAGGTGTTGGAGTCAGTGCGGACGGCGGAGACGGATCCGCTGGTGCTGGCGGAGTACGCGGCGGCCGGGCTTACCGGAACAGCGCGCGCATCCGTTGGGCAAAATCCGCCGGCGGCCGGACCGGCCGGCCCTGCCGGTCGATAAAGGCGTGCACGGTCCGCGCGGTCGCCAGCAACTCGCCGCCGCGGCGGACCTCGTAGCTCAGCTCGATGCGCATCAACGGCATCTCGGCCAGCGTGGTCACGACCGTCAGCGTGTCGTCGTAGTGCGCCGGCTTGTGGTATTTTACCGCCACCTCCAGCACCGGCAGCAGGAATCCGGACGCCTCCAGGTCCCGGTACGAAATGCCGTGCTCCTTGAGCAGGGTCGTGCGGCCGATCTCGAACCACGGCAGGTAGCTGCCGTGATAGACAACACCCATCATGTCGGTCTCGGCATAACGGACTACGATCTGGACGGTGCTCTGGAGCATGGTGAAGGGAAGAAGGGGCGGCGCCGTTAGCCGGCAGGGGGCGGAGGTTTGGCATCGCCGAAAAGCAGTTCGGCCGTGCGGGACCAGCTGTTCCGGCCGGCCCAAGCCCGGCCGGCCGCTCCCAGTCTTGCCCGCAGGCCGGGGTCGGCAATCAGCCGGGCGAAGGCAGCCGTGAGCGCGGCCCGGTCCAGGGGCGGCACCAGGAGGCCGGTCACGCCATCGGCGACGGCGTCGGGCACGCCGCCGACCGCATTGGCCACCACCGGCAGGCCGTGCGCCCCGGCCTCAAGATAGACCATTCCGAAGCCCTCGACACTGTGGCGGCGATCGATGCTGGTCATTGCAAAGATGTCGGCGCGGGCGTAGAGGCGGTCAAGTTCCTCGTCGGAGACGTCGCCGAAGAAACGGACGGTCAGGCCCGAGGATCCGGCGGCCGCACGAAGGCGCTCCTCGTAGTGCTCCTTGCTATAGCCGCCGACGAGCCAGTACTCGATGCGGTCGCGGTCGGCCGCGGGGAGGGCCTGCAGCGCCTCGATGATGAACAGCTGGCCTTTGCGCGGATGGAGACGCCCCACGGTCAGGATGATCACGCGTTCACTCCGGGGACGGGAGGGCGGAGCCGGACTGAGCGTGACGCAGCTGCGCAGCGCACAGGGAGTCAGGATCGCCTTGGCCGCGGCTTCTGGAAAGCTCCCGCCAAGCAGTTGGCGGGTGTAGGTCGAGACCACGCTGACGCGCACGGCGTGCCGGGCAAGCCGCCGGAGCAGGCGCCGGGTCAGGGGACCCCGGTGGAAGCGGAGGATCTCGGATCCGTGAAAGGTCAGGATCAGCCGCCGGGGAAGAAAGCCCGGAACGAACTGCAGCCACATCATCGCCCGAATGGGGCCCGGCTCCGGCAGATAGACGCTGGCATAGCGCAGACGGCGGCGGTGAGCGACCAGTTCACGCATCAGGCACAGGATGCAGCTGAGATTGTGTGTCCCCTTGAGGGGCAGCCGGCGCAGGCGGAACGGCCATGACCTCTCCGTCGCTCCGGGAGCGAGCCGGGGCGCCCAGACTTCGACCTCGTAGCCCGCTGCGGCGGCGCCGCGCGCCACCTCCTCGGTGAAGGTCGCGATCCCGCCGTGCCGCGGATGGAATTCGTGGGTGATCACGAACACCGGCGTCCGGTGCGGGGCGGGGCCGGGCGGGACGGCTGACGAAGGCGCAGGGCTCGAATCGACGGGCGCGGTCAAGATCAGTACCCCTTATGTTTGGTCGCCTGGTCTATTCGAGCATGTATGGTCTCCGCCGTGCGGCGGAGGCGACGGATTGTTTGGTGAGCTCCGCTGGAAGAAATGCGGTGTTGGCCTGCGACCTGCTTGGAACATTTTGGAAGGGTGCATGACTTTGCCGCGACCGAGTTTCACAAGAAATTGCAGCGAAAAATCTTCCCGGCGACGGAAATGCCTAGAAAATTTGGATTTACAGCCCAAACTGGCATAACATACAAGAGCGCAACATGGCACAAGGTGTCGAATCAAGCTCGGGTACCAAGAAGCCGCTTGCGGTAGCGCCGAAGTCTTTCACCCCCGAAGACGATGCATACCTGCGCGAAGCCCTGAAACGGTGCTCCGCGTCGACGTACGAGGCGGCCTGCCAGTTCCGGCGAACCGGAAACACCGAGCATCTCCCGGCCATCGTGCTCGGCATTATCGAGCGTTATGTCGAACCCGACCTCCGGGCCAAACTCAGGAATCCGGATGACGATCTGCGACTGATCGAAGACCTCGGCATCGATTCCCTGACGATGATGGAGATCGTCATCCTGGTCGAAGACGTCCTGCAGATGTCGATCAACAACGAGGAACTGCGGAATCTGCGCACGCTCGGCGACGTCAAACAGTTCATCGAGTGCAAGGTGCGCGGGTTGCCGCTGCCCAAGCCGACCAAATTCCTGCCCATCGAGCAGATCGCGTCGGTCATGCCGATCCAGCCGCCGTTTCTTTTCCTCAACGAGGCCTCGGTCAGTTCGCAAGGGGCCAGCGCCAAGTACAAGATCAGCGGCCAGGAGTTCTTCCTGCAGGGGCATTTCAAGGACAATCCGGTCATGCCGGCTTCGATCATGCTGGAGGCCCTGGGCCAGCTGGCCGTGCTCTTCCTGCTGGAGGGCGGGGCGGGCGAGCCCGGGATGGTGGTCAATCCCCAGACAATCTTTTTCACCTCGTGTGAGGGCGTGCGCTGCCACCGGATGTGCAAGCCGGGCGAAGTGCTCAGCCTGTCGATCAAGCCGAAGCGGCTGAAAGCGCCGCTCGCGACCTTCGAGGGGGCCATTCGCGTGGCCCAGGAGAAGGCGGCCATCGCCGAGGAGATCACGTTGACCTTTGGTTACGCCGAGCAGGTCGCCGTCGAGCCGGAAAGCCAGCCGGCCGCCAATGGCGATTCGACGCCCATGCCGGCCGCGGTCAACGCCTGACGGCGGCTATCAAGCCGCCGGGCACCGGGGCATCCGCCCGCGGCGGCGGATTGGAACGTTCCCGCGTTGACCGCGCCCGTTCGAGACTCCATTGATGGTCCGCGCGCGGTGACCGGCGTCTGATGGCGGTGGCCGGACGCACACCTAGCAGTCCATGAGGAAAGTCTATATCACCGGGATCGGATTGGTCACCAGCATCGGCAACGACGTGGCGACCGTGTCCCGGAGCCTCCGGGAATTGCGGCACGGCTTCGAGGTCTATGCCCCGTTCCAGAAACCGGACGTGCCCATCAAGGTGGTCGGTACGATCAAGGGCTACAACACGGACTCCTACGACTGCGAGGACTGGGTCTACCCTAGCCGGTTCGCAATCAAGCGTGAGATTCTGCGGGGCATGGCGCCGCACGGGCTCTACACCTACTGCTCCATGCTCGATGCGATCGCGGATGCGAAGCTGGCCGATGCGGACGTTTCCAACGACGACACCGGGCTTTACGCCGCCTCGGGCGGCTCGCCGCACCTGCTGGGCTATTATTTGCAGCGCATGAATACCATGGGGGTCATGCGTTGCTCCCCCCTGGGTATTGTCGCCTCGATCGCCGGCACGGTGAACTTCAACCTGGTCTCACATTTCAAGATCAAGGGTGCCTCGACCGGATTTGCCTCGGCCTGCGCCTCATCGTCGCACGCCATGGGCTTCGCCTATGACGAAATCGTCCTCAACCGGCAGAAGCGCATGTTTGTCGTGGGCGCCGAGGACGGCAATGTGGAGAGCATCCTGCCGTTCGCCGGCATGCGGGCACTGTCGCTGCAGGCCAATCCGGACCTGGCGTCGCGCCCCTTTGACACGGGGCGGGATGGGTTTGTGGGGACCGGCGGCGGCGCGGTGCTGGTGCTGGAGGCCGAGGAGGAGGTGGAGCGGCGCGGGGCGAGGGTCTATTGCGAGGTCGCCGGCTGGGGTCAGGCGTCGGACGGCTACAACGTCGCGATTTCGCATCCGGACGGCACGGGGCTGAAGACCGCGATCGACAATGCCCTCCGGCGGGCGGACGTCGACCCCGAGACGGTCGACTACGTCTCCGCCCACGCCACCTCGACCCCGATTGGCGACATTTCCGAGGCGAGGGCGCTGAAGGCGGTGTTCGACAACGGCGCGACCCGGCCGGCGGTGAGCAGCACGAAGGCGCTGACAGGTCATGGTCTGTCCCTGGCCGGGGCGATGGAGACGGCGTTTTGCGCCGTCGCCCTGAAGGAAGGCTTCATTCCGGGATCGGCGCACATCGTGAACCTCGACCCGGCCTGCGCCGGCCTGAACATCATCCGGGCGACGCTGCCGCAACAGGCGCACGTCGTGCTGAACAACAGCAGTGGTTTCGGCGGCGCCAATGTGTGTCTGGTGCTGCGCAAGGCGTGAGCGCCCTGGTCGGACAGTACCGGAACGCCTGCGTCACGGGGGCCAGCACCGGCTTGGGCCTGGCGTTTGCCGAGATGCTGCTGGCGGAAGGTCTGGAGGTCTGGGGCACGTCGCGCGACGCGGGCCGGGTGCCCGTGCGGCCGCGCCTGCACCGGCTGGCTCTCGATCTGGCGGACGGCGCCGCCGCGGAACGGGCCTTCCGGGAAGCCGACCGGGAGGCGGGTGGGTTCGACATCCTGGTCAACAACGCCGGCTTCAGCGTGTTCGGAGCCTTCGAGCGCACCGATTTCTCCCTCTGGCAAAGGCAGCTCGAGGCGATGTTGGTCAACACGGCGCGCCTCGCCCATGCGGCGTTGGGCGGAATGCTGGCCCGCGGCCACGGCGCCCTTGTCAACGTCTCGTCGCTGGCGGTGGAATTCCCGCTGCCTTACCAGAGCGCCTATAACATGGCCAAGGCCGGACTGTCGGCCCTGAGCGAGAGTCTGATGACCGAGGTGGCGGGAACGGGCGTGATCGTGATTGACGTGCAGCCCGGTGATTTTCGCACCGATTTCGACGGATCGGTCCAGCGCACGCCGGCGACCTACACGCCCCGGATGGCGCGCGCCTGGGAGGCGTTCGCCCGGATGATGCGGACCGCGCCCCCGCCGGCCCGGGCCTCCGCCACCTTGCGGCGGGCCCTGCGCGCCCATCGCAGCGGCACGGTGCGCCCGGGACACCCCTTTCAGACCGTACTGGCCCCGCTGCTGGTCCGGCTGGCCCCGGCGTCCCTGCGACGCCGCGTCCAGGAACGATATTTCGACGCGGCTCCCTGACCATGCCATCCATTCGCATTTTGGTTCTCACCTCCAGCACCGGCGGCGGCCACGACGCCCGCGCCCAGGCGTTCGCCGAATGGTGCTTCCAGCTCTACGGATTCGACGTCGACGTCCGGATCGAGCAGATGCTGGAGAACTCGTCGCGGGTGTACCGCGGTGGGGTGAACTTCTACAATTGGATCCAGCGCCAGTCGCCCTGGATGCACAAGGCGTTCTACACGATCGTGGAGGGCCTGAGCTTCCTCAACAGCCGGTCGGTCAGCCTCGGGCGCCGGTATTACGAGCAGGTCATCAAGGAATATCGGCCCCATCTGATCTTCAGCGTCCACGACTGCCTCAACCGGGGCTACTTCCAGCTCGCGCGCAAGCTGCTCGGGCCGGACCAGGTGCGTTGCGCGACCTATTGCGGCGAATTCTCCGGCGGCTGGGGCTACAGCTGGAATTGGGTGGAGCCGACGGTCGACCTCTATTTCTCGCGCACGCCGACGGCCAGCGACTTTGCGGTCAAACTGGGACTGCCGCCGGAGCGCGCGCGGGTGAGCGGCCACCTGATGCAGCCGCGCGCGTATCTCGAAGTGCTCGATCCGCAGGAGCAGCATCGCTTCCGGACCAAGAAGCTTGGACTCAAACCCGACCGGTTCACCGTCTTTCTCGCCACCGGCGCGAACGGCGCCAACAACCATTTTGATCTGTTGCCGGCGCTGGTGCGGCATTCCGACCGGGTGCAGGCGATCATCGTCTGCGGGCGCAATCACGAGACCTACAACCGGCTGGTGCACTGGCGTTCCCAGCATCCCGAGTTCACCTGCTTCCTCGACAGCTTTTCCGACGAGATCCACCTGCTCATGCAGGTGAGCGACGCCATTGTCACCCGCGGCGGCACCACGACCTGCGCCAAGGCGCTGCACTTCAAATGCCCGATCATCTTCAACACGTTCGGCGGCGTCATGCCGCAGGAGCGTCTGACCGTGAAATTCTTCCGGAACGGCGGCGCGGCGGAGATGGTGCAGTCCGGGGCGCAATTCCAGGCTTTGATCGACCGGTGGATGGCCGACGACTCCAGCTACCGGCAACTCTGTGAGCGCACGCTGGCCGTGCGCTACGAGGAGGACCCCACGCACCTGATCGCGCAGCTGGTCGGCCTGGCCCAGGAGGCGGCGGGCGTGACGCTGACTCCGCGACCGTTTCCTCCGCCGGCCAACGGCAATGGCAACGGCAACAGCCGGCAATCGTTTCCCCCGCGGGAGGACGAGGGGACGGTCAGGACACCAGCCGCGCGCCCAACCGGCGGGCCCGGGTCCGCTGGGTGACCGGCAGCCTGGGTTCCCGATCCGCGGCGGCCATGCCGACGAAAAGGGTGCCGATCGGCTTCGCTCCGACCGAACGGCAGACCAGTTTGAGCGCGCGCACTGCACCCGTGAAAATCCGGCCCATGATGGCCGGCATCGCGCTGGCGGTCACCACGACGGCTGGTTTCGCCGGGCGGCCGATCCGAAGGCCGGGACCGGACTGGCCCCACGGCCAGTAGGCGCCTCCGATCAGGCGCTCCAGGAATCGGCGGGTCACGGCGGTGACATTGTAGTAGTTGACCGGCGCGCCCACCACCAGCCCGTCCGCGGCATCGATCTGCGCCAGGATGCCTTCAAGGTCGTCTTCCTGCACACAGCGCCCGCGCGTTGCCCCGGGCGTCTGCGTGCAGGCGCGGCAGTTGCGGCAGAACTCGATGTGACGGTCGATCAGATAGACCGTTTCTGTCCGGGCGCCGCGTTCCTCGGCTCCGCGCAGCACTTCCGAGACGGCCTGGTCGACCACGCCTCCCTTGCGGTAGCTCCCGACAAGCGCAACGATTCGCTTGTTCATCGCTGGTGGCGAACCAAGCCGATGGCCCGTCAGTAGGCCTGGCCCTCCAACAGGCGGCCCAGTTCGCGCTGAAACGCCTGCACGTCGGCCGCGGTGGGCTGATAACCCTTTCGGCCCAGGTCGAGCATCAGCCGGCCCAATTGGTCGAGCGCCCATTTTCCACTCACGCCGTCGCTGAAAGCCACGCTGCCGCTCGCCACCGCGCCCGGCCGCACCACCCGGTCCACCGTGACCCTGACCCCGCCGCCGCCCGGGGCGCCGGCGTCTGCGGCTGCCAGGTCGGCCTCGGCGTCCGTGAGATCGGCGTCCTCCCCCGTGTCGTCGGCGTCGACTCCAACCGCCTTTTTCAGCCGGTTGAGCAGCCCGCCCTTCTTCTCCGGCGCTTCGCCGACCGGGCGGGCCTTTGACAGATCGGCGGTCAGGTCGGCCCGCGGCGCCGCACTCTTCAATTCCAATCCGAGGTCGTCGACGAGAAACCGGACGTCCATGTAGGTCAGGGACATCTTGAACTGCTCCGACAGCTTTTGCTGGATGACCGACAGGCTGTCGCCGGCGGCAACCCAGGAGGCCACCGCTTGTTTTTGTTCGGGGGAGAGTGTCATGGTCGGGAAAGGATCAAGTATTCGCCAAGCACGCAGACGAATTGCGACGAAAAAGCAAGCGGCGCAATTCTGAATCACCCGGCCGGAAGCGGCTGTCGAGATCGGGACGCCGGGCGGCAGGCCGAACCGACCCGGTCTGGACATGGCGGATTTTAGGTTTGCGAAAAGCTCCATTCGCTGGAATTCAGGAGGCGTCCTAATGGACTCGCACGGCACCGTTCGCAATGCCCTCATCCTCGGCCTGGCTGTGGCGGGATGGCTGCCGGCGGCCGCGCGGGCGACCGAGCCTGTGCCGGCGAAGGGGGCGGCCGTTTCGAGGGCGTCGGAGTGGCCGCGGTCGGCGACCGACGCGCAGGCGCGGATCGAAGCGTTGCGAGCTCAGATCGCGCACCACGACCGGCTTTATTTTCAGCACGGGGTGTCCGAGATCAGCGACGAGGCCTATGACGGGCTCAGGCGCGAGCTGGCGGAGCTCGAAGCCCGCTTCCCGGCCAGCCGCGGCCCGTCTTCGGCGGCGCCCTTGGGTGATGACCGCACGGGTCTTTTCCCAACGCGGCGACACCGGGTGCGGATGACGAGCCTGGCCAAGACGTATGAGGAAGCTGATCTGCGGATGTTCATTGCCGGTCTGGAACGCCGGCTGGGGAGGGGAAACCTCGACTACGTGGTGGAGCCGAAGGTCGACGGACTTGGAATCAGCGCCATCTACGAAAAGGGACGGCTGGTGCATCTGGTGACCCGCGGCAACGGCGCGGAGGGCGACGACCTCATGAGGAACGCCGCCGTCGTCCGGAACCTGCCGCTCAGGCTCAGAGGCGCGGGGGGCGCGGATGCAGCCTCGGTGCCCGATTTCGTGGAGTTGAGGGGCGAGCTTCATTTTACCTTTGCCGAGTTCGAGCGCATCAACCGCGAGCGCGTCGCGGCCGACGAAACGACGTTCTCGAATCCACGGAATCTCGCTGCCGGCACGGCGCGTTCCCTGGACTCGCGCGAGACCGCTGGGCGGAACCTGTCGGTGGTGTTTTTCGGCTGGGGGGCATGGGAACCCGGCGCCTCAGAGCCGGCCTCCCAACAGGACTTCTACCGGCAGGCCCGGGCCTGGGGCGTGCCGGTGATCGAATCTTGGTGGTCCGGTCGTGGCGCGGACGGCGTGTGTGCGGCCGTCCGGACGTTGGGAGCGGCGCGGCGCCGGCTGGGTTTTCCCACGGACGGTGCGGTGGTGAAGCTCGATCCGGTCGCGCTCCGCGACGCGGCGGGCGGGACGGACTATGCTCCCGGTTGGGCGATGGCATTCAAATATCGGCCCGCGCGCGTCGAAACGCGCCTGCGGGAAATTACGGTCCAGGTCGGCCGGACGGGCCGCCTCACGCCGGTCGCTGAGCTTGATCCGGTGCGCCTTGGCAATCGCATGGTGGCGCGTGCCACGCTCCATAATCGCGAGGCGATTGCGCGCCTGGATCTTCGACCCGGTGACATCGTCGTCGTGGAGTTGGCGGGCGAGGTCATCCCGGAGATCACGGGGATCGATCGCACGAGGCGCCCGGCCGGCAGCCGGCCGTATGTGTTCCCCGACCATTGTCCGGCCTGCGGCACCGCGGTGGTGCCGTTGGACGAGGAGGCGGCAGGGCGCTGTCCCAATCCGGGATGTCCGGCCCAGGTGACGCTCCGGGTGCGGTATTTCGCCTCGCGAGCGTGCCTGGGCATCGACGGTCTCGGACCGGTGACAATCAGCCGGTTGGTCGCGCAGGGAAAAGTGAAGGACGTCGCCGATCTCTACCGGCTGCGCGCCGCGGATCTGGCGCGCGACGGTCGGAAACCCGGCAAGTCCGCCGGGCGCGTGATCGCGGCCATCCAGCGGAGCAAGCACGCCGAACTGTGGCGGTTCATCCTCGGTTTGAGCATTCCGCGCATCGGGGCGGCGCGTGCCCGTCAGCTGGCGCAGCACTTTGGCAGCCTCCCGGCGCTGGCCGCTGCCGGCCGCGGGAATTTTGAGGCGGGACAGCCGGGGCGAGGGGCCGGGATTGATGCCATGGCGGCGGACGCCGTGGTCTCCTTCTTCGAGGATCCCCGGAATCGCGCGCTGGTGGACGACCTCGTGAAGCTGGGAGTGACACCCGCCGCGCCACCGGATTGACCCGGGCCGGGACTGCGGCGGGACGGTTTCGAGGCGGCCATTGACACTCGCTGGGGCCCCTCGTTTAACCGCAGCATGACCGACGCGCTGAAGGTGCATCTGGGCGAGCGGAGTTACGAGATCCGGCTGGGGACGAACCTTCAGGCCGAGGTGCGGGCGCTCGTGGACCGCCTGATTGCGTCCGGCCGGCGGGTCGTGATCGTGACGGATGAGAATGTCCGCGCCGCGCAGACGTCGGCGTTGCAGGCGATGGGCGGTGAGGCGCCGGTGCTCTGTCTGCCGCCGGGTGAGGCGGTGAAATCGTCCGCGTCGGCGACCCAGCTGTGGGATTTTCTGGCCGAGCAGCGCCTGGACCGGAGCGGCGCGGTGCTGGCGGTGGGGGGCGGCGTGATCGGCGACCTGGCGGGGTATGCGGCGGCCTCCTACCTGCGGGGCATCGATTACTATCAGGTGCCCACCACGCTGCTGGCGATGGTGGACAGTTCCATCGGCGGCAAGACCGGAATCAACCTCGCCGCCGGCAAGAACCACGTCGGCGCTTTTCACCAGCCGCGGGGGGTCTTCATCGCCACCGACTTTCTGCGGACGCTGCCGCCGCGCGAATTTGCCGGCGGGATGGCGGAGGTGATCAAATACGGCCTGCTGGGTGATGCGGCTTTGTTGGCGCGCCTGGAGCGGACACCGTTGACCGACCGCAGCGCGGACCTGGCGGACGTGGTTCGCCGGTGTTGTGCCATCAAGGGCGGGATCGTGGAGACGGACGAACGGGAGCTGGCGGCGGAGGGCGGCCGCGCGCTGTTGAATCTCGGACATACGTTTGGCCATGCCATCGAACAGGCCACGGGCTATGGCGTTTACCGCCATGGCGAGGCCGTCGCGATCGGACTCGCCGCCGCCGCCCGCCTCTCGGAGCGCCAAGGTCGCTTGGCCGCCGCGGACGTGGCGCGGGTGGACGCCGTGCTGGCGGCCCACGGCCTGCCGGTCAGGCTGTCCGGGCCGCTGCCCCTGGCTGCTCTCGACGCGGCGATGCGGCGGGACAAGAAGGCGAGGGCCGGATCCTTGCGGTTCGTGGTCCTGCGC
>JBJKRV010000044.1:0-5312 GCA_046704465.1 Opitutaceae bacterium
AGCGGACGATCAGGTGATCGCCCTCCCGCCGCACGCTGCTCGCCGGGGTGATCTTGGGCGGCGCGTAGCCACGATATTGCACCGTCTCGAACGCCGGGACCACGCTTCCAGCGGCCAGGCACTCCTCGCCGGTGGGCTTGTAGACCAGGCTGCGCACCCGGCCGTGTTCCCCGATCTCCAGGCGCACGTCCCGATTCTCGATGGTGATGGCGGCGAAGCTGCCGGCGGTCAGCGCCAGACAGACGGCCGCGGCCACCAGCGCGCGGCGTGTCCTGCTCCTGGAATTGCAGACCGGCGGCATGGCGTCAGGAGGTCCGGCGCCGGAGACAGGCCCCGGCCTCGCTGGCGGATCGCCGCCTGCCAATGCAGCCACCCCCGTCCGTCAAGGCCGGGGGCGGCGACTCCAGCTTCACTACCGCGACCTCGCCGGTCGCTGCCGACCCGCGAGGTCGAAGGCGTCCGTGTAGAGGCTCAGAACTCAAACCGGTTGGTGAGCGTCCAGGTTTGCGGCTGCTTGATGCGCCACTGGACGATGGTGCGATCCGGGTTGGCCCGATACGGGATCAGCTCGTTGCCGACGCCCACATTATGGATGTTGAGCTGGATCTTCCAGTTGACGCCGTGCAACAGCCTGAGCTTGCGCTGGTACCCGAACCAAAGGTCGTAGATCGGATCGACCCTTCCGTAGATCGGATTGTTCACATCCGATACGACGAGCGTGTTGCCATTGTTGGTGATGATCGTGCCGCCATAACCCAGGAGCGGCTGACCCGACCATCGCACCGCGCCACCCACGCTGAATCCGTTGAGCACTCCGCCCAGCACGCGGTCGTCAAACGTGTAGTTGGTCACGATGCGGTAGTTCCACTTGATCATCTCGTCCGAGGCCGTCCCCTGCTCCGCGAAGACCGGGATCAGCCCGTTATTGAGGATGTTGCTGTTGACCCAACTCTGGAGGGTCGCCGGCTGTTGCGAAGTGGGCGAGCCGACCAGGTTTCCCGCCGCCGTCGGCGTGCCATCCGGATTCTGGATCAGGGATATCAGCCCGCCCGATCCAAAGAAGAACTTGTTGATCTCCGGCGCGACGTTCGTACGCACCACCTGCGCCTGGGACGCATTGGCGGCGATGCGCCAGTACTTCACCGGATTCCAGGTCAACTCATATTCCCAGCCGGTGGCATCCGTGGCCGAGGTCGCCGTGATTTGGTACCCGGATTGATCCCACGCCGAATAGGCGCCGTAGGTGGCCGGCGGCGTCGAACCGTTGACGTTTGGATTGGGCGTCAAGGTGTAGTGGAAGGCGTTCATGTAGATCTGGCCGACCGGACTGGCCAGCCAGCTATTGAACTGCGCGATGCCCTGGGCATTCCCCACATTTTCGCCGGCGTAGCTGCGGTCGACCACCCCGGACAGGAGCAAATTCAATTGGTTGAGCGCGTTGCCCAGGCCGTTCACCGTGCTCTCGCCAGCGACGGTTTCGAAGTGGGTGATCCGGAAGTCCAGTTTGCCGTGGAAGGTCGAGACCAGATAGCCGTACTCCCGCGTGGTGCCCGTCTCTCCAGGCAGGGCTTCACCGAGCAGGTTGTAACGCTGACCGGCGAGGCGGAAGTTGTCCGAATGGTTGTAGATGACGCTCAGATTGGTGCCCAGCGGCAGGTGCACCGCGAGAAACTCCGGCAAATGGGCCACGATCCCATAACTGCTGGAGGAGTCCGTGGCCGATTGCACCAGCTTGGGATAATAGACACTCCACCGCATGTCGGCGACGCCGTTGGCATTGTAACCGACGTTGCCGGCGTCGAAATTCCACACCCGATCCTTGCGCGTGCCCAGCAGCACGACCAGGTCGCCGTTAAACCAGTAGCTCTGTGCGGCGGCGGATAGCGAATGTACCTGCAGGTCCGTGCGCGAAACATAACGCATGACGTTGTCCACCCCGTACTTCACGTCGTTGACCATACCGAAGGTCCCCACCTGCCAGGGCTGCAGCGCCGACGGCGCGTTGGATTTCGGATCGTGGTTGTACAGGATTGTCATCGATTGCAGCTGACTCGGATCCTGGACCGCAGTGATCGGCTGCACCGGCTGCGGCGTCGAGGTGCCCGCAAAGCTGGGCCCGATGTAATTGACCAGCGCCACGATCCGGGCGTTGCTGCCGATCCTGGGTACGCCGGGAGTGTAGACGTTCACCGCATCTACGAAGTCGAAGTTGTTGTTGTACCGGTAACCGCCTTTCGACTCATTGAACTGCTCCTGGGCCATGTAATTGGCTTGCAGCATGTGGTGGCCGAGGATTTCGCCCAGCCATTTCGGCCCCACCTTGCGCAAATCCAAGTCGTAGAAGGCCGTCGCCCGATAGGCTTCATTGTCTTGGCCGTAAACCTGTTTCCAGCCGAAGTTGGCCATCACGGGCCGCAGGTAGTTCGGATTGGGCGCGCCGTTGGGCAGCTTCTCGTTGATGTCGATCTGGATCTCGTAATCGGAGGGCACCACATAGCCGTTGTCCGTGCTCTCCTTTTGATAGGACACCTCGATGCCCGCCTTATTCTTGAAGAAGGTCTGACTCAGCGTCACGTTGGTGTTGGTCCACTCGCCCCATTCATACTGGTTGGGACCGCCGAGTTGATAGTGATAAAAGTCGAAGAGGTGAGGATCGTTGATATTCACCGCATTGCTGTAGAGCGAGGCCAGCGGGTCGCCGAGGTGGTAGACGTGCTGGATCTGGTAACTCTTGTTCAGCGTCCCGATCATGCCGCTGGACAGCAGGGTCGAGGAAATGGCTGGGTTATAGACCACATTGGGCGTGAAGGCCAGGATGCCGTCCACCGTCTGGCCGCCGCCAATATTCACCCCGCCCAGCGTGCTGCTGTTGGGATCCTGGTAGAACAAACCGGCCTCGGACGCGCGCCAGCCACCGAAATTACCGCTCAGAGAATACCCGTTGCTCCTCGTGCCATTGGCGTTGAACATGGAGGTCGCCGTAAACGGCGCCTGGGGTGTGGTGAGAAAATGCCCCGTGGCCGTCGTGGGATCCCACACCGGCTGGCCGGCCGCCCACCACCAGGTGTACGAATCCCCGGGCGTCCGAATCTGGGCCTTCTCCGAGTTGGAGGATCCATGCTCGTGCGTGATCCGCAGGGTGGTATTCTTGAATGGCTTGTAGGCCATCGTCGCCGTCAGGCCTCGCTTCAGGTAGTGGGCAGCGTTGATCCGGTATTTCGTGTTGCCGTACAGGGTTGCCACCCGCACCGCCAGCTTGTCCGGGATCAACACCTGGTTGGTGTCGATCGTGCCCCGGTAGGAACCGTATTCACCGTACTGGGCGGTAACCGAAGTCTTGGTTCGGTTCACGTCCGCCTGGATAGTCGAGATGTTGATAATGCCGGCCGGGCTCCCCAGACCGAAGAGAATCGAGTTGGCGCCCCGGCTGATATCCACCCGATCGACATTATAGCTGTCCATCGGGATGTTTGAGAGGAAGTAGTCCCGGGTCTGGTCGGCGGTGGCGAGGCCGCGGATCCGCACCGAGGGTCGAATCAGACCGATTTCACCGGAGAAACTGCCCGCGTTCGGGTCGCTGACGCCGGTGTAGTTGCCGCCGTAGCCGGCCACGTCCGTATCATTGGTGAAGACCAGCAACGAGGTCATGTCGGTGGCGTTGACATCCTCCATGAATTGCTTGGTCACGACCTGAATCGACGCGGCGATGTCCTTCAGGGACGAGTTCAGGCGCGTGCCCGCCAGGGTGTCGCTCGCCATGTATCCCTCGTCATG
Source organism: Opitutaceae bacterium (assembly GCA_046704465.1). GTDB lineage: Bacteria > Verrucomicrobiota > Verrucomicrobiia > Opitutales > Opitutaceae > Fen-1467. The sequence continues at coordinate 3,775 of JBJKRV010000044.1, forward strand.
GGTGGTCGATACCTGGAAGGGGGACATGCGCACCGCATGCGCCTCGCCCCCGGCTGGCGTCGAAGTCGACGCGCTTTGGTCGATGGCGCTGACGGCCTGCGTTGACAGCTTGCCATCCGACGTCGTGGACGTCGTGTCGGACGCACTTTGTGCGAAGGCCGCTCCGACATACAAGACCGGCGCCGCCAAGAGGAAGGCGATCCGGCGCAGATTCCAGCCTGTGCCCATGCCGGAGCGGGGACAGGCCGTTTGGTGCAGTGTGTTCATGGTCTATGCCCGTGAACCCGGCCCTGCCTCGATTGGCGGGATTGGGTCCCGCATCGAGCGCGCTGCCCGATTCAACGTGGGGCTTGTTCGATGTTAGCGTAGCGGGTGGAACTGGAAACGGGCATGAGCCCGCGCTAACGGCGGCGGTGCTCGGCCCGTGAAGCAGGAAGCGGTTGAAGGCGGACTAAGAGGGTACTCACGCAAACGAACCGATGACCGGCCGCTTCGCGCAGAGGACAATTCTGATCTCGTCGGTGCTAAATGTGATGTCCTTCGCCCACGCCTGGTGTTTTCAAACGGCTGATACAGTCGTGCCACTCCGCCCTCCGCGCCCGCCCGACGCCCGGCCACGGCGGCCAGGTCGGGTCTGGCCCGGCACCCGTGATCTGACTGATCCATCCATCCCTCCGCGGGGAATCGCGTCTGGTCGGGTCGCCGAGGCTCCTCGCTTTGCCGCCCGCGGCACCCGGGAGTCAACGTCAATTCCCGGGGCTCACCTCGAACAGCTCCGCGCCGTGGGGAGCGACCACCTGCTCGAGCCCGTGGCGCTGGGCCACGATTTCCTTCTCCCGCCAAAGGTCCCGCACCTTCGGCCGGCCGGTCACGCTCAGGTCGCTCCACGACACCCCGACGACCGCGGGGCTGTCACCGCGATTGAACAGCGCGACGGCCAGCGCTCCGTCTGCCAGCGGCTTCACCCACACTTCCCGCAAGCCGTCCTGCTTCAGCCGGTATCCCTGGTGACCCGCGGCGTCCTGGTCCACCGCGAGCACCTCGTCGTTCGAAAAGAGGCTCAGCGTCAGCGGGCTCATCCGCGTCAGATCGCAGCCGATCAACAATGGCGCCGACAGCATGCTCCATAGCGTCATTTGTGTATAACACTCATCCGGCGTCAGCCCTGGATTGCCGATCTCCAACATGTCCGGATCGTTCCAGTGCCCCGGTCCCGCGTACTGCTGCAGTCCGTTCTGTCCAAATCCGTTGAAGCAGAGCGAGCGCCAGCTTCTCCAAATGTCCCTTGTAGTCCGCCTAAGGTTGCCGTGGACCGACGCCCCCCATTTCCACACATCGGCCATGCCGTACTGGCAGAGGCTGTAGACCAGGTCCCGGTCAACCCTGACCAGACAATCGCCGAACAATCGGTACGGTCTCATCCGCTCGTCCAGAACGATCGTCTCTCGCGTCGCCGGACTGATGCCGGCCAGCAGGGAGTCGACCTGCTTCTTCACGACGGCGAGCCGGGCGGATTGCTCCGGCGAGCGGTGTCGGCC